>JAKQBZ010000178.1 GCA_029559435.1 Deltaproteobacteria bacterium
AATGATGCCGATTATAAGAACGGCTATCGGGCCGCTTCCCCCGAGAAACTCAATAGATGCATAGGCGACCAGTATGGCAGAGAGGGTGGCCACATAAGAGTACTGCTGCTTTTTCAGATAATCCAGGACCTTCAGCCATAAAAAACCTGCTGCGCTGCCCAATACGATGGCGATCGAAAAAGAGCTTGCGACGGCACGAAAAGGGGCCTTCATCCCTATGTGTTTAAGGGTCACAAATTCGATGAGGTAGACGGTGAAGACGACGGCAAGGACATCGCTCATGGCAGATTCCACGGCGAGCGTGGTCTTGACCTCGTTCCCGATGGACATTCTGCCCACTATCGGAATAACGATGGCGGAACTTGTACAGCCGAGGGTCGCGGAAAGCAGGAAGCTTCTCACGATATCCCATCCGTACAAATAGTGCAAAAAGGCGGCTATAGAAAGAACGGAAAGCGCAAAAGTGACTATTACCAGAAAAGAAGCTGCCCCGAACTCTTTCACCACCCTCTCTAAAGCCATGTCCATCCCGCCCTCAAAAAGGATGACAAGCAGGGCAAAAGAACCGAAATATTCGGCAAAGTTTGCCAGGCCTTCGGGCTTGACCAGCTTAAACACGGGGCCGAGCAAAATGCCTATGCACAGCAGTATCAGGATATCGGGCACCTTTGTTTTCTTGAAAAAATAATCGCCCAGCAAACCTATGAAGATCACAGAGCCGGCAATGAAGAATACGGTTAACGTATCTATCGCAGCGCTCCTAACGTTTTATCCAGTTCATACAGCAGAAGATTGATCATGTTGTTTGCGCCGAGAATGCTGACATCAACTTCAGATCTTGTATTTTCAACGATGTTCATGAGGTCATCAAAGGTCTTTTTGTCTTTGTCTGCCGCTCTTTCTCTTGCCTTCTGCAGCCCCTCAGAGATAGCCTGGAGCTCGGCCTTCGCGTTCCCGATATTCTTGGAGGCCAATTCAATCTTGGCGCTGACGATTCGTGTTTTGATGTTAATGATGAAGGAATTCAAATAAATCTTTTGCCAGATCTCTCCCAGGTCCTCGTATAACGAGTTGATTGCTGCGGACTGTTCTTTAAAGGAATCGGCATTGACAATGCCGTGTTTTTCCAGCTCGTAGTTTATTGAAGCGATACGCTCGTCGAGGTCATTCTCAAGATCCGCTATCTTTGACGAAAGGCTGTGAACTGTCTTAATGATCTTTTGAAGATCATCATCGGGCTTCAGGCCGCTCAGCTTCCATGCGTTCTCCTGCCTTTGTCTGAACTTTTCTAATGCATCTATCTTTTCTTGCAGGCTTTTAACTTCTGATTTGAGGCTGGCGGTCTCTTTTTTTATAATGGAAGGCATGCCCAAAAAGACAAAGCCCATAAACAAAAATATCGCTGCAACAAACGCTATAATGGTTTTCATCTGCTCCCCTATCGTCAATCCCGGCTAAGCGCCCTGCCGCGTTCTCCAAAAAAGACATTTGCTGCGGCGCGCCATGTCTACTTCTTTTCAGGTTTTGAAGAGGTCTTGCTTTCAACCATTTCTTTCTTGCTCTGCACCTGCCCCTTGACAGCGTCGATTTCATCATAGGCCTGTTTTACCTGCTGGTTTTGCAGCTTTTCTTTTATATTGATAAGGTCTATTTCCCATTTTCCTATCAGCCCCTCGATGTCTGCACGTGCGGCAAAGACCTTTTTCTTTATGGCCGTGGCGGCCAATTGCTTGAATTCACCGAGCGACTTCTCTACATCGTTGAGCAGCTGCTCCGCTTCTTTCTTCATTTTCGCCTTGCCCGGCTCTATCATCGCGATTGCCTGCCGTGCAAACTGAACGGTTTCTTCCGCCGCTTTTTTTGCCTCCTTATATTGCTTGTTGACAACGAGGTTCTTTGCGCTCTTTATCGATTCCTCTGCCTTTTGATAAATATCCGGCACATAGAGATGCGCCTCTTTCTGTTTTGCTTCATCAAGGGCCTTTTCTGCCTTCGCTATCTCCTGTGTCGGAGGCTTTGCGCATCCGGCAACGAAGAGAACGGACAGCGAAAGGAGCAGTATTGAAAATTTATACAACGCAGCTTTTGAATTCATTGCAGCCCTCCTTGGTTAACTGCCGGGGAATGATGCCGGCAGGTGTGGCGCCAGGGTGTTGCGTATGGCATGCCTACGCATTGTCCTCCTCGACGGCCTCCTTGATCCTGTCGAGGATATCCGGTATCGCCGCTATTACCCTGTCCCAGCTTGCGATCAGGGGGACGCCGAGGGGGTCTTTCATAATAACCTCGGCGGCCTTCTTGATGCCGCTGGTAAAGGTATCAACGGCAAGGCTTTCCTCGTGCCGGTCAAAATAAAGGCCGTTAATAGACGCATCGTCCTCATATCTTTTCAGCATATCCTGAGCAGTCCTTACATATGTCGCCACCAGCGTCTTAAAAAAACCATCGGAAAAGACTATCCCTTCCGACGCCAGTGTCCTGAAAACTGACTTGGAGATATCTATGCACATTTTGTGGAGGCCTTTGTTTGCATCTTCCGGGGAAAGCGTCTGGTGCTTATGCTCGTAGTTGTCGGCGATATCCACCTGGCAAACACGGTTTATTGATGTGTTGCGATAGACCTCGGCAAGCGTCCCGACCTCGAGGCCCCAATCCCCCGGGATCCTGTTTACCCTTGCGAGATTAATATCCATTGAAAATTCCCCGGCAAGGATGTAGCGGAAACTATCAAAAAACACCAGAAGCGGGTGGTAGCCGATAAGCTTCTCAAGCGCCCTGATGAGGGGCGTAACAAGGAGCCGGGTCGCCCTCCCATGCATTTTGTCTGTTACCCTCGTGTAGAACCCTTTGCAGAAATCATAATCAAGGCTTGGGTTCGTCACCGGGTAGCAGAGCCTTGCAAGAAGATCCCTGTTGTATGTGACAATATCGCAGTCGTGAAGCGCAATCGCGTTGAATTCTCTCCGCGAGAGGATGTAGCCGTATGCCATCCATACAGACCTGCCTTTCCCCTCCGAGCCCGTTGGGAGATCTTCTGCTTCGATCGCCTTATATATCCTTTTCATTCTCTTGCCGCTATTCCATACGACCTTTGTCTTTTGCGGCAGGGTAGAAAAAAAATCTTTTGCATTGCGAAACTCGCTCTCTGATGCAGGGCCAAGGGTGACCACTACCTCCTTGATGTACCGGACATGCCGCAGTTCGCTGACGATCTTTTTTAACGCTTCCCCGCTCAGTTCGCTGTATAGTGATGGCAGGACGAGGGCGATAGGCCTTTCCTGTGCATACCTGTTAAGCTTTGATTCGATGGCCTCGATCTTTTCTTTTCCAAGCCGATGCAATGTTGAGACCACGCCCGTTTGATAAAAATCAGACATATACCACCTCCTAAAAGTTTATAACTTTTTTATATTATATATTATTTCTTTTTGTATGTCCGTTAAATGCTTTACATTTTTCTGCAATCTTTTATAATAGACGATACCATACGCTCTATAAACAATGCATCGGCGCATACTTTTCACGCCCCATTCTAAAAAGGGCAGCGAGGCTCAATGCAGCGCGTTCTGATATTTACCGACCTTGACGGCACGCTCCTGGATTCGTCCTATTCGTTTAGCGACGCTCTGCCCGCCCTCGACCTGATCAGGGAGCGCGCAATCCCGCTCATTATCTGTTCGAGCAAGACAAGGGCAGAGATAGAGCATTACAGGAAACGGCTGGACAACAGGCACCCCTTTATCTCAGAGAATGGCGGGGGGATTTTCATCCCGAAGGGATATTTCGACCCCGGGCCGGGGATCGTTGACGGCGATGTCGCTACGGACAAAGAGTACCAGATCGTGAGGCTTGGCGCACGGTACGGCGATCTGCGGGACGCCTTGTGCCGGCTGAGGGATAAAGGATTTTTTGTCAAAGGGTTCGGGGACATGACCGCCGAAGAGGTGGCGGAGCTAACGGGGTTGTCCCCGGATGAGGCGCGGATGGCAAAAAAAAGGGATTTTGACGAACCTTTCGTGATCGATAACGATGAAAGTGGATCAGAGGAGCTTTTTTCTGAGATACGGGGAATGGGGCTTCATTTTACCCGGGGAACTTTCCATCATATCCTGGGCAACAGCGATAAGGGAAAGGCTGTTGAGATCGTAATAAAACTCTATCAACAGACCGGAGGGGCCGTGCAAAGCGTGGCCCTTGGGGATAGCCCCAATGACTTTCCCATGCTTGCGAAGGTAGATGTGCCGGTGCTCGTCCAGCGAACCGACGGGAAGCATATTGAAGGGCACAATATCCCCAACGTGATGCTCCAGGAAGGGATCGGCCCGGCGGGATGGGGAATGGCGGTGCTCAGGATACTCTCAGGCGCCACATGATCAACGTTCTATCTTTTCCTGATCTTTTCTATTATCTTTACCAGAAATCCTACAACGCTTTTTGGCCTTGGCCTTATTGAAATATCCTCGCTCTCATCAAGCTCTTTAAACCTCTGGACCTTGATCGAAGGCGATTTGGAGACGGCGAGTATCTGGCTTGGATATACGCTTCTGTGGCCGGTCATCAGGAAGCTTATGACGCATGAGACGGCAGCGTAGGGAGCGACTGACGCGCCGAAGAGCTCTATTGCCAGGATGCTTGCGGCGATAGGCGTATTCGCAGCCCCTGCGAGAAGGCTTACCAGGCCTATTGCAGAAAATATTGCGGGGTCCAGGCCGAAAATGTCGGCAAAGAAGTTGCCCGATGCGGCGCCGATGAAAAAGATCGGCGTAACAATCCCTCCGCTCCCGCCGAAACCGAGCGTTATTGATGTAAAAAGCATTTTTAAAAGAAAGGCGCCCCGTCCGATAAAACTTCCTTCCAGTGAAGCTTTAATGGTTTCCAGGCCCAGCCCGAGATATTTTGCCGAGAATATCAACGACAGGAGCGCAAGGGCCGCTCCGCCGATAAGGCCTTTAAACGGCGGCCATATCCGTATCTTTTTGCTTATCTGTTCAAAATACCTCAAAATCTCGATGAACAGGAACGAACAAAAGCCAAAAAACAGGCCGCCCAGGCAAACCTTAATAAAAAAGAAGCTGCTGAAGACCGGTACGAAACGCAAGGGTTCATGGAAATATGTGATGCCCAGGTATGTTGTGACCTGGTAGCTTACAATGCCCGCTATAAAGGACGGCAGCAGCACGTCATAAAGTACGCCGCCGACGAACAGCACCTCAAGCCCGAACATCGCGCCTGCTATCGGCGTGCCGAAGACAGCGGCGAATCCTGAGCTTATGCCGCATATAACCAATTTTCTCCGGTCCTTATTGCCAAATTTCAAGATGCTTGCGATGATCGACGAAAGACCGGCCCCGATCTGCGCGCATGGCCCCTCCTTGCCTGCCGACCCCCCCATGGCGAGGGTTAAAATGGTCGCAACAAGCTTAACGGGGACCACGGCAGGGTTTATTCTGCCGAAGCGCTTATGGATCGCCTCTATCACCTTTTCTGTACCGTGGCCTTTTGCTTCAGGCGCGAGGTATTGTACCATCAATGTGCTCAGGAATAGCGCCAGCGGCAATAAAAGAAAATAATATTTATATGCGGTTGTGGCCGATACGCTGAGATCAAGGAGCTTAAGAAAGATAGCCGTTGCGCATCCCACAACGATGCCGACAAGCGCAGCGAGCAGCGACCATTTCAATATGCTGACGAACAGCACCGACTCTTCTAAGAATCTTTTACTCATCTTTTATACCGACGCAACAACACCTATTGTTTTATATATGTCAAATCCCGTAAAAAAGTAAAGCATTAAACCGGGATATTCCGCAAATCACCGATAACCAGCGAAAGAATGCCCGGACGGAGAGCGATACCGGGAAACCTTTTTTGGATATCGGGTTTTGGTTGCTGTTCGGCGGGGAAGAAAAAAAGGGACGCCTGCGGGCGTCCCTTTTTATGTTTCTTGTCAGGTGTTATTTCTTCAGGTAGTCGGTGCAGAACTTCACAGCTTCGTCACCGGGAATACCCTTCCCCTTGGCGGTCTTTATATAATCGTCAAGGATCGGCTTCACTGCTTTTGCCCATTTGGCATCTTCTTCCTTGGAGAGGGCG
>JAKQBZ010000189.1 GCA_029559435.1 Deltaproteobacteria bacterium
GGCCCTCGCCAAAGAAGAGCTGGCCCTCCTCGAGAAGGAAAAAGAGAGGCTCGAAACCTCTCTAAGAGAAAGGCTTCTCAGCAAGGGGGAGAAGCAGGCAAAAAGCATGTTTCTCGAAATAAGGGCCGGGACGGGCGGAGAAGAAGCCGCCCTTTTTGCAAGGGACCTTTTCTCCATGTACATGAAATACGCCGAGAACATGAGATGGAAGACAGAGATCATGACGGTCAGCATGTCGGACCTGGGCGGCCTCAAAGAGGTTATTCTGATGATGGAGGGGAAGGACGCCTTCAGCATGCTCCGCTATGAAAGCGGCGTTCACAGGGTACAGCGCGTCCCCGAAACAGAGGCGCAGGGGAGGATACACACATCAACGGTTACCGTCGCGGTCCTGCCGGAACCCGAAGAACTGGAAATAAACATAAACCCTGACGAGATAAGGATCGACGTCTTCCGCTCCAGCGGCCCCGGCGGCCAGCATGTAAACACGACCGATTCAGCGGTAAGGATAACGCATATGCCGACGGGGATCGTGGTAACGTGCCAGGACGAAAAATCCCAGCACAAGAACAAGGCAAAGGCCATGAGGGTGCTCAGGGCAAGGCTGAAAGAAAAGATAGAGAGCGAGAAAGAACAGGAGATGTCCGACGAGAGGAGAAAACAGGTCGGCACAGGCGACAGGAGCGAGCGGATACGGACATACAACTTCCCGCAGGGCAGGGTTACAGATCACAGGATCGGCCTTACGCTGTATAAATTGCAGGACGTTCTGAACGGGGACATCGTCCCCGTAATTACCCCATTGATAGCCCATTTCCAATCAGAGACGCTAAAAAAAGGATAAGAAAAACGGTGCGCATCAGAGACATTATGTTTCAAAACGGGGCCGTTAAAAGGCTCGACGCCATCAACATCATTGCCTTCGCGTCCCGTATCGGACGAGAGGAAGCGCTTGCCAACCAGCACCTGGAGCTTGACGGGGCAACCGCGGAGAGAATCGCAAGGCTTCTTGAGGAAAGGGGGCACGGGAAGCCCCTTGCATACATAACGCAAAAAAAGGAATTCTTCTCCGAAGAATTTTATGTGGACGAAAGGGTCCTTATACCAAGACCAGAAACAGAGCTGCTTGTTGAAGAGGGCCTGAAGATACTGGGAGAAGAGAAGGGGGAGCGCCTGGTCCTTGACATGGGCACGGGGTCAGGGGCGATAGGGGCGGTTATTGCCAAAAAAACGCAGCAGAAGGTTCTCTGTATCGACATATCCGTTGAAGCCCTGAGCGTAGCCCGGTATAATGCACAGAGGCTCAACGTGACAGAAAAGACGAAGTTTCTCTGCTCAGACCTCTTTAACGGGCTTCGGGAAGCCGTGAGGTTCGATGTGATAATGGCAAACCTCCCTTACGTGGCCGTAGACGAGTGGGGCGGGCTGATGGAGGACGTAAAAAGATTTGAGCCGCGAAAAGCGCTGTTAGGGGGAAAAGAGGGCACAGAGATATATGAGAAGTTTATGGGCCAATTGCCGGGCCGGCTCGCAGAAGGGGGCCGCGTGCTGTGCGAGGTTGGCGGCCAAAGGCAGGCAGAGCTGATCCGGGACCGCTTAAGGGCCAGGGGATTCTCGGTTATCACAAGAAAAGACCTCTCCGGTGTCGAAAGGGTGCTTATAGGGAAATGGACAAGTTCATCATAGAGGGCGGTGAAAGGCTAAAAGGAAGGGTGAGGATCAGCGGGTCAAAAAACGCCGCGCTTCCCCTCATCGCCGCAACCATTCTTCAGAAGGGAAGCTATGCGATAGGAAACGTTCCGCGCTTAAGGGACGTGGAGACAATGATCAGGCTCCTTGCCATGCTCGGCGGAAAGGCTGAATGGACAGGGGACAACACCCTCGCCATAGACACGGGCAGCCTCGATAACCACGTGGCGCCCTATGAGATCGTGAAGGAGATGCGCGCATCGGTGCTCGTACTCGGGTCCCTCGCGGGAGGCCTGAAAAAGGCTACCGTATCGTACCCGGGAGGCTGCGCGATCGGCGAGAGGCCCATCAACCTGCACCTTCAAGGGCTCGCAGCGCTCGGCTGCGACATAAAGATCCGGGAGGGATACGTAGATGTGAATGCGAAAAAGCTGCGGGGAGGGCGGGTAACATTCGATACGGTAACCGTTGGCGGGACTGAAAACATTATGATGGCAGCGGCCCTTGCAAAAGGCGAAACGGTGATCGAGAACGCCGCCCGCGAACCGGAAGTGGTTGACCTCGCCCGCATGCTGAAACGAATGGGGGCAAGAATAGAGGGGGAAGGATCGGAGGTCGTCAGGATCAGGGGCGTAGAGGCGCTTGCGCCCTGTGATTACGAGGTAATCCCCGACAGGATCGAGGCGGGCACATTTATTGTTGCCTGCGGCATCACGAGAGGGAACATTGTTGTTGAGAACTGCAACCCCCTTCACCTGAAGGCCGTTATCGAAAAGATGAAAGAGGCGGGCATGGAGATTGAGGAAAGCGACAGCACCGTTAAGGCGATAATGTCGAGAAAGAGGCCCATATCGGTAGATGCGAAGACGATCCCCCACCCAGGCTTCCCGACAGACATGCAGGCCCAGATAATGGCGCTTATGTCCGTTTCAAAAGGGGTGAGCGCCATTACGGAGACGATCTTCGAGAACAGGATGATGCACGTAGCGGAGCTCCGCAGAATGGGCGCCGACATAAGGGTGATAGGCAATACGGCCATAGTAAAAGGCGTGGAACGGCTCTCCGGCGCAAAGGTGATGGCGACCGACTTAAGGGCAAGCGCATCTTTGATAATCGCCGGCCTCGCCGCTTACGGATCGACCGAGGTTTCAAGGATTTACCACATTGACAGGGGGTATGAAAAGATAGAAGAAAAACTGAAGGGCCTTGGCGCAAAGATAAGGAGGAAGAAAGATGAAGACCTGGGAGCTTGAAAAGGAATACAGCGAGCTCCTGGCATTTGTTGTCGAGGGGCGAAACAGGAAGCGCCGGAATGTGAAACGGGCAGTAGAAAAGATCAGGAGAGCGCTTGAGACGCAAAAGGAGAGGGCGCTTATAGAGTTTTCCAGAAAGTGGGACCAATGGGACAGGGAATACCCGCTGAAGCTTGCCGCGGACGAGCTGCGAAGGGCAGCCTCAAAGATAGAGAAGAAAGACATCGCGGTGCTGAAGGGCATGATCAGGAACGTGAGGTCTTACCACGGCGGGCAAATGCCCCCGGGCAGGACATACAGAAAGAAAGGCGTTGTCGTGAGAGAATCCTTTGTTCCGGTAGAGAAGGCCCTTATATATGTGCCGGGCGGCACGGCGGCATACCCTTCTTCTCTGGTTATGGGGGCTGTGCCGGCCCAGATAGCAGGCGTAAAGAAGATCTTTGTCACAACGCCCGCAGCAAAAGGAGAAATACACCCATATGTTGCCGCGGCATGTGAGCTGCTCGGCATTGCCGACGTATACAGGCTGGGCGGGGCGCAGGCTATATACGCCTTTTCATACGGGGTCGGTGCCGTACCGAAGGTAGACATGATCGTCGGGCCGGGGAACGCATACGTAGAGGAGGCAAAGCGCGACGTATACGGCCGCGTCGGCATCGACATGCTCGCAGGGCCCACCGAACTGGTCATTCTCTGCACCGAGCCCTTTTCTCCGAGGGCCGTTGCGTGGGATATGTTTTCCCAGGCAGAGCATGACGAGATGGCAATGGTCGGCCTCTTCTCTTCTTCAAAGGCCCACATAAAGGAAGTCGGCGAAGAGATGCGGCGGCTTATCGCGTCGAACGAAAGAAGGGGCGTTGTCGAGAAGGCGCTGGAGAACAACGGCTTTATGGTCCACTATAAAAACGCGGACAAGGCCATCGAGGCGATCAACCGGATCGCCCCGGAACACATGGAGCTGATAGGGGATGAAAGAAAGGGGAAGGGCGTCCTTTACCCGGGGGTCGTCTATCTTGGGCGGCACACCACCGTTGCCATGGGCGATTACTACATAGGAACGAACCACGTTCTCCCTACGGGCGGCGCGGGCAGGTTTGCCGCCGGCCTCTCTGTTGACAGGTTTACAAAAAGGAAAGTGCTTGTTAAAATTAACAAAGACTTTCTTGACCGGTACGGAGACAGCGCCGTAAGGCTTTCACGCATCGAGGGCCTTTATGCCCACGGAGAGGCTATAAAAGCAAGAAAGGAGCTATAGAATGGTTCTTAAAATAGGGCTGCCGAAAGGCAGTTTGCAGGAGACCACCTTCAAGCTGTTTAAAAATGCCGGATATAACATAAAGCTGCTTGAAAGGTCCTACGTGCCGTCCATTGATGACCCGGAGATAGAAGGCCTTGTTATACGGGCGCAGGAAATGGCACGGTACGTTGAAGACGGGATACTCGACATGGGCATTACCGGATTGGACTGGGTGCTCGAGCAGGACGCGAAGGTCGTAGAGCTTGTGAGGCTCAGGTACGGGAAGGTAGGCTTCAGAGGGGTAAAATGGGTAGTCGCCGTCCCTGCGAATTCCCGCATCAGGCGGATCGAAGACCTGCAGGACAAGAAGATCGCCACGGAGCTCGTCGGATTTACCAAGAGATATTTGAAAAAGAAAGGCATTGAAGCGTCGGTAGAGTTTTCCTGGGGGGCGACGGAGGTAAAGCCTCCGCTCCTTGCCGATGCCATTGTTGAGGTTACAGAAACCGGGGCATCGCTGAAAGCAAACAGCCTGAGGATCATTGAAACGATCCTCGAATCAGAGACCGTTTTGATAGCGAACAGGGCAGCATGGAAGGACCCGTGGAAACGGACGAAGATGGAGAACATAACGATGCTGCTCAAAGGAGCCCTTCTGGCCGAGGAAAAGGTAGGGCTTAAAATGAACGTGCCGAAAAACAAGCTGCAAAAGGTAACCGGAATACTTCCGTCCCTCCACACGCCGACAGTTTCAACGCTTTCGGACCAGGAATGGGTTGCCGTGGAGGTCATCATGGACGAGAAGACGGTGAGGAATATCATTCCCGAGCTTAAGCGCGCCGGCGCGCAGGGGATCGTTGAATACCCGCTGAACAAGGTTATTCCATAAAAAGGGGGCCCTATGAAAAGGGAAGCAAGGGTAGAGAGGAAGACGAAAGAAACGACCATATCGGTACAGTGGCGTATCGACGGAAGCGGCTCCTACACGATCTCAACGGGCATACCTTTTTTTGACCACATGCTCAGCCTTTTCGCAAAGCACGGGCTTTTTGATCTCACGATAAAGGCGAAGGGAGACATTGACATTGATTACCACCATACCGTTGAAGACATCGGGATCGTCATGGGAAAGGCCCTTAACAAGGCCCTTGGAGAATATAAGGGGATAAAGAGGTATGGCTATGCCATAATACCCATGGACGAGTCATTGTGCATGTGCGCCGTAGACTTAAGCGGCAGGCCCACCCTCGTATGGAAGGGGAAGGTGCAGGGTAAGACCGGGGAGTTTGACGCCGACGTGGTAAAGGAATTTTTCCAGGGATTTGTTAACGAGGCAAAGGCATCGCTGCACATCAATCTCCTTTACGGGGGGAACCTCCACCACAGGGTGGAGGCGATCTTCAAGTCCTTCGGAAAGGCCCTTCAGGAGGCCGTTTCTAAAGACAAGAGGATACGGGGCGTCCCCTCTACGAAGGGAATTCTGTAAAAAATACGGACAACGGGGCGCCTGGCAGGGTGGAAAAAGATGATAGCCATTGTTGATTACGGCATGGGAAACCTGAAAAGCGTTGTCAATGTTTTCAAAAAGCTCGGCGCCGATGCGGTGATCTCCAGGGAGAAGGAGGCCATAGGATCCGCAAGGGCCTTGGTCTTGCCGGGCGTGGGCGCTTTTGGGAAGTGCATAGAGAACCTTGAACGGCTTGATCTGCTTGCCTTTCTTAGGAAAACCATCCTGGAAGGCAAGCCCTATCTCGGCATTTGCCTCGGGATGCAGGTGCTCTTTGAGAAAAGCGAAGAGGCGCCGGGCGTTAAGGGCATGGGGATCATAAAAGGCAGCGTGCCCAGATTCAGGGGCCGGATAAAGGTCCCCCATATGGGCTGGAACAGCATCGAGGTTGTGAAGGAAACCCCGATCCTGAAAGGGATATCGACCGGCGAACACTTCTATTTTGTACATTCATACTACTGCCTCCCGGAAGAAGATGTAACGGCAACAAGAACGGATTACGGGGGGGATTTCGCCTCCTCGATACTGAAGGACAATGTTTTTGCATGCCAGTTCCACCCGGAGAAAAGCCAGAGGATCGGGCAGGTGCTGCTGAAGAACTTTATCGCCCTCCATGCGTAGGCCAAAACAGGACGAGCATCTATGAATAACCAATAACCAAACATCAATCACCAATTAATACCCAATCACCAATGACCGAATACCCAAACGGGAAACAATACCGGCAAGTTTCTGTTTGGTTATTGGTTATTATTTGGTGTTTGGTGATTCTCTTTGTGGTGGATTCCCTTGACATAATGGCTTTTTTTACGATAACATGAGAAAAATTTTTTGAGGCGAGCCATGAAAAGGACATTGCCCGCTATCGCGCTGTGCGCTGTGGCGGTATTTTTTGTTGTCGCGATCATCAGTCCGGCGGGTGCGCAAAAAAAGGCGCCGGAGCCGTTAAGCCTTTTGCTCAAAGGGGCGAAGCTCCCTCCAGCTCCCTTTTCTCACACCACGCACGTCGATAAGGCAAGGGTCGGCTGCTCCGCCTGCCACCATAAAGATAAAGACCCCAAAGAACCGGATAAGTGCACAACGTGCCATCTCCTGAAAGAGGTTAAAGATAATGCGCCTCTCGCAAAGCATGCGTTCCACAAGAACTGCAAGACCTGTCACGAGGAAAACGCGGCAAAAGGGGTTAGCGCGCCAACGAAATGTGCAGAGTGCCATAAGAAGTGACCCGGGGGACAACTGACAGGCCATAAAAAAAGCATAGTAAAGGCAGCCCATGACTTTATCGCCTCGCTGCGATTTGCAATACTCATCCTCTCCCTTATCGCCATCGCCTCTGTCCTGGGCACGGTCGTAAAGCAGGGGGCAACCGCCGAGGAATACCTCGCCATATATTCTGAAAACACCTATAAAATGATCAGCCTTCTCGGGCTTGACGATGCGTACCACGCGCCGTGGTTTATCGCGCTTATCGCCCTGTTCGCGCTAAGCCTGGTCCTCTGCAGCCTTCGCAGGCTCGCCCTTTTCGTTAAAGAAAAAAAGACAATCGTTCTGCCCGAAGAAGACAGGTTGTTAAAGATGGACCTTCATTCATATATCCCGGAGAAAGATTTCAGCGAAACGCTCGGCCTTTTGGCGCGACGATACAGGCTGGCCCTCGGGGACGGGCAGGGAGCCGTCCTGGAAAAGGGGCGGCTGTCACGATACGGGGTTTTTATTATCCATGCGAGCATTATTATAATCCTCGCAGGGGGCCTTATAGGCCTTCTCTTCGGGTACAGGGGGTTTGTAACGCTTAAGGTAGGCGAGACGAAAGACCGGTTGACGCTGCGCGGAAAAAGCCCTGCCGAGGTGCCTCTTGGTTTTGCCTTAACGTGCAAAGACTTCAAGGTAAACTTTTATCCCACCGGGGAGCCGAAGGATTTCGTAAGCAGCGTTGAGATAGTAGAAAACGGGAAGGCCGTGCTGGGAAAAGAGATAAGGGTGAACGAGCCCCTTTCATACAAGGGGATCCGCTTTTACCAGTCACATTATGGCAGCGCCCCTGTCTTTTTCTTCAACGTGGGAGGAGAAAAGGTTGCCCTGATGGAACGGGAGGCGTTCCGGAAAAACAGCCTGTTGCTTATGGTGGCCCGCTACGAAAGCAGGGTCCATGACTTTGGGCCCGGAGTCCTTGTTGCATATCTTGACGGCGGCGAGCCTAAGGCGACCTGGTTCCTTAAGAATGTGGACCGCCTCAGGGAGCAAGACCTGCAGGGAGTAAGGGTAAGCCTCAACGATATTCAGGAACAGCTCTATACCGGCCTTGAGGCGTCGAGAGACCCCGGGGTTTTCGTGGTGTGGGCGGGATTTGTTTTTATCCTCTTCGGGCTGTATGTTAACTTCTTCGTGCGGCACAGAAGGATATACCTGCTTAAAGTTCCCGGAGGGTTGCTGGTGGCAGGAACGGCATTGAGAAACAGGGGAGACCTCGATAAAGAGTTCAAAAACCTGTTAGAGGAGATTCATGGCCATACACCATAAGATCCTCGGGGTGGCGACGCTGTTGTACCTCCTTGTTTTTTTTCTCCACATCCTCTACTTTTCCCTGAAAAAGGAGAAGGCCCTTTCCGCCATATGGATAACCCTTTACGGTACCATCTGCATCCACACCCTGGGGCTTGTTCTCCGCTGGATAGAATCGTACAGGATGGACATAGGGCACGTGCCGCTCGCGAACTTTTATGAATCCCTCATCTTTTTTGCATGGTCTGTAACCTTTATGCTTATCGTAATGCGGAAAAAGATCCCCTACCCCGTAATCACAATGTGCGCGTCCCTGGCCTCCCTTTTCCTGATGGGATACGCCTCCATCTCGCCATCGGTGGACAGAAGCATTCAGCCCCTGATACCTGCGCTGCAGAGCAACTGGCTTCATATCCACGTCATCACCTGTTTTGTAGCATACGCGGCATTTGTCATATCCTTTGTCTGCGGCCTTCTCTATTTTGTCGAATGGAAGGGGGTTGTTCCGCCAAAGGAGGTCCTTGACAATATAAACTATCGAAGCGTGATCATAGGGTTCCCCATGCTCAGCGCCGGCATACTCACGGGGGCGGTATGGGCGCACTACGCCTGGGGTTCATACTGGAGCTGGGACCCGAAAGAAACATGGTCATTGATTACGTGGATAATATATGCTTTATTTTTACATGCCAGATTAGTGAGTGGCTGGCGCGAAAAGAGGATTGCGCTGATCTCGATCATAGGCTTTATGAGTGTTATTTTTACCTATTTCGGAGTAAACTTTATTCTTTCGGGGTTGCATACCTACGCCACATGAAAAAGAAAAGACCAAAAAGCCTGGTGTTGTTTGGAAACGGGATAAACTGCGAATACGAAACTGCCTATGCCAACAGGCTGGCAGGGTTCGACACAACCCTCCTCCACATAGACCGCCTGATGGAGGGCCCAAAAGATATCCACCGCTATGCCTTTATAAATTTTCCCGGCGGCTTTCTTGACGGGGACGATCTCGGTTCCGCTAAGGCCCAGGCGGTGAAATGGCGGTATCAGAGGCTGCGCAGCTCAACGGAGAAGTTTATTGATGAACTGATCAGGTTTGTCGCCGACGGCAAGATACTGCTCGGCATATGCAACGGGTTTCAGCTTCTCGTGAAGACCGGGCTGCTCCCGGCAGCCGGAGGCGAATACGGAAGACAGACCGTAACGCTGACATCAAACGATTCCGGAAGATTTGAGGACCGGTGGACGCACCTTAGGATCAATAAACTTTCCCGTTGCATATTTACCCGCGATATGGATAAAATCTATCTTCCCGTGAGACACGGCGAAGGAAAATGTGTTGCAGACAGCCGGGAAACCATTGGGAAGATAAAAGAAGGCGGCCATATCGTTTTACAGTATGCCGATGAAAAGGGGGACGTTACCGATAAATACCCCTGCTGCCCCAACGGTTCGGCAGAAGCGATCGCCGGCCTGTGCGATGCGTCGGGGCGAATCTTCGGCCTCATGCCGCACCCGGAAGGTTTTATCCATTATACGCAGCACCCCCGATGGACGAGGGAACCCGTTGAGGAGGCAGGGGGAGATGGTTTGAGGATATTCAGGAACGCATATAGATTTGTGTCAGAAAATCAATAGGAGGTATTTCTATGAACAAGATGGACATTATCAACAAGCTTGCTGCCGACATCAATGTAAACCAGAAGATAGCGAAGATAGCCGTTGACACGATCATCGACAGCGTAAAAAAGGCAATTATAAATAATGAACGCGTCGAGATAAGAGGGTTCGGGAGCTTTACCCTCAGGGAATATAAGGCATACAAAGGAAGAAACCCGAAAAGCGGAGAGATGGTCAACGTTGAGCCGAAAAAGCTCCCCTATTTCAAGGTCGGCAAGGAACTGAAAGAGATGATATGGAAGGACTCCCTATAGCGGGAAGGTATTGGAACTAAAAATCCCCCCAGCGGGAACTCAAAAGATGTTTTAACCTTTTTACCGTCTGCACTATCTCGTCTGATTGGCCCTTCTTCTTTTCGTAGGCATATGCAGGGCTCCCCTTCATCTCGGTTATCACCGCCTTCACAGAGCTTGCAAGCCCCGACAGGTCATAGCCGCCCTCAAGGGCAAAAAGCGCCTTGCCCTTCGAATGTTTTTCGGCGATCTCAAGGAGAATCTTGGTCATCATGGCGTACCCCCCTTCGGTTACAACCATTCCGCCGAGAGGGTCGTTGTAATAGGCATCGAAACCTGCCGAAACAAGCACCATTTCAGGCCTGTATACATCCGATACAGGAACAAGGACTTCACGGAAGGCATAAAGATAGTCCTCATCGGACATGCCGTAGGACATGGGCACGTTGATAGTATACCCTTCGCCTTTGCCCTCGCCTATCTCTTCATACCACCCCGTTCCGGGGTAATAGGGGTATTGATGGGTTGAAAAGTAGAGAACGGTGGCATCCCCGTAAAAACTGTGCTGTGTGCCGTTGCCGTGATGAAGGTCGAAGTCGACGATGAGAATCCTCTTTGCATTATAGGCCTTTTCCAGGTACCGGGCGCCTATGGCAATATTGTTAAAGATGCAGAAGCCCATCCCCCTGTCGCGCTCCGCGTGGTGCCCCGGGGGCCTCACAAGGGCAAAGGCGCTCTGTATCTCGGACGCCTGCAGCTTGTCGATGAGGGCCAGGACGCCGCCTGCGGCGAGGCACGACGCTTCGTAGGTCTTGGGAGAGGTGACCGTGTCCGGGTCAATCCTTTTCGGCGGCTTGCCGCTTGTCGCCGCGACATAATCGATGTAGGCAACATCATGATTGAGGGCGATCTCTTCTCGGGTCGCCTTCCTTGGCTGCACAAAGACGATGCCATCGTCGCTTATCGTTTCGAGCATGGAATAAATAGACCTTAGCCTGTTGGGGTTTTCGGGGTGGTAATCATCGGTGATATGTTCTAAAAAGAGATTGTCCTTTACAATACCGACGCTCATATGGCCCTCCCTGATGACAGGATAGTAAGTTTTCCGTAAAAAAGCAAGGGATTATAGAGGCAGTCGATAGTCGATAGTGAATAGCAATAAAACCAGCTAATGGCTGATAGCAAGGCAAGCACGAAATCCTAATATCGAAGCACTAAACAATATCAAAAATCAAATATCAAATGCTCGAAACGAAGGCATGATATTTATGTTTTGAACATTTTTACGATGTACGCCGAGAGCCCTGTCTCTTGTCGATCCTATAGCAGCTTCCCCCGTGAAGCTTTGCGTGCCTTTTCATCTCTGAGGCAACCTCGGTAAATTCTCCGTAGTGGGAAAACGAAATGTGCCTGTTGTGGGCGATGCCTATGGAGAGGGAAACAACAGGGAACCTTTTTTCATTTCCCTGCCGGTCCTTTGTTTGGATGTATCCGCGCTCCCTGTCCCCGGGATCGTAGAACGTGGGCATGATACTGTCAAACGCCAGAATGATCTCTGACGAAACCTCTTTAACAAGGCCAAGATCCATGATGTATATAAAATCATCGCCGCCGATATGCCCTACGAAACCCCCGGCAGGCTGCTTGTTCTTTACGATATTCAGAATAAGGCGGCCGGCCGCCTTTATCACCTCGTCGCCGCGCGTAAAGCCATAGTGGTCATTGAAGGGCTTAAAGTTGTCGAGATCGCCATAGGCAAGGGCAAAAACATCACCGCGGTCTATCCGCTGCTGTATCTGCCGGTTGATGGAGATGTTGCCGGGAAGCTTTGTAAGGGGGTTTACTTCCACAACCCTCTCAGACCTGACAATACAAAGATCGACGCGGGCGAGGCCCTCTCTTTCAAGGTCGCCTTTTAATATGTAATCTTCGACAAGCAGAGAATCCCAGCGAGGGATCTCCCCGGCATCCTCAAGGGCCGCCAGCACAGGAAGCTGGTTGAAGATGGGGTCGCTTTTCAGGGTGTTCAGGATATTTGTTGTGAGGGGATCGCCCCCGGCTATATCAATGATCAGCAAGCCGGGAATGGCGTTATAGATATAATCAAGGGCGGGCCGGATATTGTCAAAGGACACCAGGCGATAATTGTCCTGCAGGGCACCCGCCAGAAGGCCCGAAAAGGCAGGATGCTGCGAAACGATAACGATATCTTTTTTTTTCATAACGCAAGGTCTTCCGTCATTTCCAGGGATTCTTCAAACGTCCACAGCACATCCCTGAGGTCGGCTTCGGACAGGCCAAGCATCTGCCAGGATTTTGGATTGACCGCCATAAGGGTGTGGTCGCCGGCAAAGCCGAACCCCCTTGCCCGCACCAGTATGTCTGAGAGATGGACAATTGCGGATTCAACAGGCGCACTCTTTGAAAGGTGCGGCTTGTGGTGGTGCTCAATGACATCGACAAGCTTTTGTGGAAAGCGCCACTTCTGTGCCATCCACGAGCCGACGCTTGCGTGGGTTGTGCCGTAATGAAGGCGCTCGGCTTCATATATGCCCATGCCGTTAATGTCTGCATCGTGCATCGCCTTCTCGTATTTATCGGGGAACCGAAGGATCAGCAGAACCTTGCCGATATCATGGAGAAGGCCGTCGATGGATGCCTCTTCGGGTTCTTTCAGCCCCTTTTTTTCGGCGATAAGCCTTGCTATGATGGCACAGCCGAGGGAATGTTCCCAGAGCCCGATCATGGTCTTTTGCATGAGATCAAAGACCGAGACGCCGAGAAGCAAGCCCTTGACAACGCTTAATCCCAGGAGGATTACCGCCTGATTTACCGATGATATCCTGCCGGGAAATCCGTAGACCGGCGAGTTGACCATTTTAAGAACTTTTGTTGTAAGGGCGGGATCGTTCGATATGAAGTTGCTGATCTCGTTCAGAGAGACCCTCGGGTTTTCGATGACCCCCAAAAGCCTTTTCAATACGCCCGGAATGGTCGGCAGCGCATTTATGTTCTCGACCTTGTCCCTGAGGTCCCCGATGCCGGCAACGCTACCCATATAAACCCTCTATATGCTCTCTCAGGGCCTTTTTTATGACATCCATATAGGGCTTCCCTTCCGCTGACTTGAAGCGCCTGTCGAGATCCGACAGCGCCTCCTCCTTTGATGTTGAAGGCGGGGAAATCCCCTGAACGAATATGCTGTCGGCATCCATGTCCCTGATCTTTTCTATAAGGGCCGCCGTCAGTTCCGTTCCCTCTCCGAGCAGCACCATTCCGCCCCTGTTTGTCACTGGCCTGAGCAGCTTCATTCCGGGCTTCAGCTTGTCAGGCGTAGTTTTCGGCACAGCGCGCCCCTCCTGTTCAAACGTTTCCTTGGTCAGACATGAAACGTCTCTTAGATATAATCGGCCAAAAACGCAATAGGTTAAGTTTTCAGTGATTTTTAGCAGATATTTACAGCGCTGAAAGCCACGCCCCCAGCCTGTCGCACCCTTCTTTAAGCCTATCAATGCCCGTGGCGTAGGAAAAGCGGACATGAGAGCCGGCCCTGAAGGAGCCAAAATCGTATCCCGGGGTAAAGGCTACCCCGGCCTCGTCGAGGGCCCTCCCGGTAAAGGCCATGCTGTCAATCCCCCAGCGCTCGATCCCCGCGTATACGTAAAATGCCCCCTCAGGGGTTACGGGCACGCGGAACCCCAGGTCTTTTAGCCTCGGCACCACGAGGTCCCTCCTTTCCTCGTAGGTTTTCCTCATGCGGCCGAGCTCTTCCGCGTTGTCAAAGGCGCATATGGCCGCGTACTGCGATATTGAAGGGGGAGAAATATATATATTCTGAGCGAATTTTTGTATCGGCCTTACGAGTTCGCGCGGGACCACCATCCACCCGAGCCTCCAGCCTGTCATGGCGTAGGTTTTTGAAAAGCCGTTTACAACGATAACGTTGTCGGATATGGCGAGGGCGCTTCTGGGCCTGTCCCCGTAAGCGAGGCCGAGATATATCTCGTCAACGACAAGAAGCCTGTCCTCCGCGGAGAGGCTCTCGTAAAGCAGAGACAGCGTATGTTCCCTGTAAACGGTGCCCGTCGGGTTCGACGGGTTGGCAAGGACCAGAAGGTCCGGAAGGCGATCGAGGGCGCCGAGATGATTTTGCGTAACCTCGAAACCTGTCTCCTCCGATACCGGTATGGAGAGAATTTCACAGTCAAGGAGAGATGCAATGTTTTTATAACAGGGATAACCGGGATCGGATATGCCAAGCGATTTCCCCCGTTCGAGCAGGGCGGCAAAGAGCAGCAAAAGCGCCCCCGAGGTCCCGTTTGTTATGACGATCCTTTCGGGCGGAATGGCTATTCCGTCTGTCTCCCGGTAGTGCCGGGAGACCCTCGCCCTCAGTTCCGGGAGGCCGAGGCTGTGGGTATAAAAGGTGCGGTCGCTCCTGATCGATCGGATCGCCTCTTCCTTGATTATGAAAGGGGTGGGAAAGTCCGGCTCGCCGACCTCCATGTGAACGATGTCCCTGCCGCTTGCCTCCATCTCTTTCGCTTTTTCAAGAAGCTCCATGACATAGAAAGGCGCGATGGCGCCGGTCCTTTTTGCAACCCTCATAAGGCTCCTTCTTTCATGTGCGTCCGCGGCTTGCCGGGCGGAAAAAGATATGATTGAAATGTATCAAAAACGCGCTGTCCTGTCAATCCGGATGATTCCCCGCAGCGTGCTGCGGAATGACGCTGTTCCCTCTCCGCTCGCGGGAGAGGGTAGGGTGAGGGGGCATAATCATGCCGCTTCTATCTTCTGATGCGCATCATGTTTTTTTCTCACATAGAACTGAAAATAGCACATATTTGCAAGATAGAGAAAGGACAGGCAGAGAAACATCGCCCGGTAGCCCGTCAAGGAAAGGAGCATGCCCATAACGATCGGCCCGAGCGCCAGCCCGAGATCCGAGATCGCCCGCAAGGTCCCGACGGTGGCGCCGCTTGAAGAGCCTGCGTAATCAAGGGCATAGGCCATCGTTACCGGGATCAGGAACGAGATGCCCGCTCCCCAGAGCAGTCCCACAAAAATGAACGCAAAAAGGGACTTTGCAAAGAAGAGCATGGCAAGGACGGCTGCGCCCGTAAAGGTAAAGGTTAGAATGAGCCTTTCCTGGCTGAAAGAGCGCAAGACCCTCCCTCCCAGGGCCCGCCCCGCCATGATCATTATTGCCGATGCGGAAAAGAAAAGCCCCGGATTTGCAACTCCGCGCTGTACCGCATAAATTGGGAGAAAGGCGATGATGGCCCCCCAGACGAAATACTGGAGGAAGCTGGAGATGGCAGGGACAACAACATTCCATTCAAGCAAGGCGTTGCCCCGGGCAAGATCGCCGATCTCGGACTTTTTGCTCCCCCGCCCCTTCAGCCTCCAGGCACACAGAAAGGCGCAGGCGGAGAGGCTTGCACAGGCGAGAAAGAGGATGACGAAGCTATAATGGCTAACGAAATATATGCTCAGAGAAGGGGCAATGGCCGTCGCAAGACTGGGCGCCAGCATTAAGTAGCTGATGCCCTGGCCCCGGCATGACAGCGGCAGCGCGCTCACGATAAAGACGAATATGGCGGTATCCACGCATGCAAGGGAAGCCCCCTGAACGAACCGCACGATCAGCAAGGGCCAAAACCGATGAAATACGGTAAAGGCAAGGAAAGCAAAGACAGACAATGTGGCGCCGGCCATGATAACAGCCTTTTCTGAATACCGGAAAAGGATCCCGCCCACAAATGGCCTGCATGCCAATGATGCGACGCCAATGGTCCCGACCAGTATGCCTATCTGCTTTTCGCTGGAGCCCAATTGCTCCAGATAGAGGGGTAGCGTGGGATAAAGGGCGGTATTGGTCGCCAGAAAAGCGAAATATGCAAGAAATCCGAGAATGAAATCGTGGTTCAGTATGTTCCGTAAGCTCAGCCGGGGTACGCTTTCTTCTTTTTGCACTGCATCACACCTCGACAAGCCGTTGCGAGAGAAAGACATGGAAGATCAGGGCACATGCATCAGGTAAATGACAGGTTGGCCATCAGCTCGCCGATGTCTCCCAGCCGCTCGAGCTTAAAAACAGAATTTACAATATGCTCCGATTGGCCTTTATCCAGGAACTGGAGTGCCGTTCCCTCAAACTTCTTCACCAATTCTTCATCGGTCATCGGGTTGAGGCTGTTCCCTTTCGGATAGTCGATCCGGCGCATGAGCTTCCTTCCGTCCTTGGTAGAGATATGGGCAATGCCGGCAAAAACAAAGTCGTCGAGGCCCGTGTTGGCCTCCACCGTTACTTTGTCGATGAGGCTTAGCACCACGGGGTTGATAAACCTGTCCGCGGTATACTGGCCCGGCCCGACCGTTCGGTCAACAATGGCAATTGCCGTTAGATAATAAAGGCTGTGATCCGCCGTCTCCTTGTCTGTCGGAAAGCGCTTCACGAAATCACCGGTATGGTTGGCGGTGCGCGTTGTCGCCTCTATCTTCACGCGCTCGATATCCTGTGGTTTTAGGTCATGCTCCCTGACAAGCTCCAGCAACGCATTGAGGGCCCCCTGGGTCGTATGCTCCGCGGCCAGGTTCTTCTGATGCACCTCAAGCAGGGCAGGCTGTTTTCTCGGCGCCGTCAATATCTCCAGATCGTACACGCCGCCCATCACGGTCTGTACAAAGCCCTTATTCCCCTCGATGATCCTTGCGGGGCCCGTAAAGCCTTTTTGTGCCAGCAGGGCGGCCATGATGCCTATCTGGGCCACCTGGGGCAGCCCGATGTTCTTGGTCATGTTGTATGGCTCGCCCTGTGTATCGATTATGTCGAGGGTAAGGCCATGCACCCCGGCTATGCCCGCAGCGTCCGCGAGCTGCTCCGCAGAGAGGCCGAGGAGCTTGCCGGCGGACAGGGCAACAACAAATCCTGCTATGGCAGAATAATGCCACCCCCTCGTGTGCAGGTTCTGGGCAAAGGAGGCGTCTATGAACCTCGCCGCCAGGTCATACGCAAGCGCTATTGCCGTTATGACGTCCTTGCCGTTTGCATGCCGGCGCTCCCCTACGGCCAGCGCCGCAGGGATCAGCTCGTTGGAATGTATGCCGAACCTCAACGTGCCGTTCGTCCTGAAATAGGTATCGTTGTAATCAAGATAACGGGCCATCGCGCCGTTGGCAAGGGCGGCGTTCGCGCAGGGCACCTTGACCAGGCTGCCGATCATGGTTGACTCCCGGGCCCCGCCCTGGTCTTCCATGACAGAGCGGACGATCCTTCCGGCGTCGCTCTTGTGGGCGCCTATGGCGCATGCGAGCATATCCAGCACGACCCTTTTTGCTGCATGTATCTCCTGATCGCTCAATGTTGTATAAGAGAAGCCTTCCGTGTGCTGAGCAAGCTTCCTGCTCACGGACGCGGCATGTGTATCCATAGGGCCCTCCTCGAGCTTATTCTTTATCCCTGTTGCCCGGACAATTTTATGGGCAGGCGGCGAGCTTCTTTGCGATCATGTCTCCCATCTCGCTGGTCCCCAGCTTTGTCATGCCGTCGCTCATGATGTCATAGGTGCGGTAGCCCTCTTTCAGCACCTGGTCTACCGTATTTTCGATCGCCTGAGCCTCTTTTGTCAAGCCAAAGGAGTAGCGAAGCATCATGGCCCCGCTCAGGATCGTAGCTATGGGGTTGATCATGTTAAGGCCGGTGCGGCGGGGTGCGCTGCCGTGTATCGGCTCGTAGAGGCCGGCCAGTTTGCCGCCGCCGGACGGTATGCCGGCCAGGCTTGCCGACGGCATCATGCCGAGGGACCCGGCGAGCATGGATGCTTCGTCGCTCAGGATATCGCCGAAGAGGTTTTCTGTGACGATCACGTCAAAGTCGGCGGGGCGCTGGATGAAGCTCATGGCGCAGTAGTCGACAAGGGCATGTTCGACCTCGATGTCCGGGTATTCGGCGGCCACTTCAATGGCGACCTCTCTCCAGAGATCGGAGCACTTCAGGATCTGGAACTTATCAACAGAGGTCAGTTTTTTTCTTCGAACCCTTGCCAGCTCGAAGCCGACGCGGACGATGCGCCTGATCTCCTCTTCCGAATACCTCATGGAATCGACGGCGCTTCGCCCTTCCGGAGAGCGTATCAATTCTTTCGGCTCGCCGAAGTAGATCCCTCCGGTCAGCTCGCGGACGATGATGAAGTCGACGTTGCTGACGATCTCCGGCTTGAGGTGGGAGGTGCTGATAACTGACGGAAAGAGCTTGACCGGCCTTAAGTTGGCAAAAAGGCCCATCTCCTTCCGGAGCCTGATGATGCCGTAGCCACGCTCCGGACGCTCTTTCAGGCCGGGGACCTCGTACCTGGGTTCGCCCACTGCACCGAAGAGGACGGCATCGCTTGCCTTGCAAAGATCGACCGTTGCCTTCGGCAGCGCCTCGCCGATCTTCTCATAGGCCGCCGCCCCTATCATGCCGTCGCTGAACCGAAACTCATGACCGAACTTTGAACCGACAGCCTTGAGAACCTTTACTCCTTCCGCAACGATCTCAGGCCCGACGCCATCTCCAGGCAGCACAGCAATAGACAATTTCATGACCCCTCCTCCTTTGGTAATATAATTTTAACTTGTTTTATGTTTCCGCCTAAGCATTTTTCATCTGTTTTAACAGCGGTTCAATGCCGCCGCATTCCAGAACCCTGAGCATTTCGTCAGGAAAAGCCTGAAAATCGAGGACCTTGCCGGTTGTATGGTTTATCACCTTCCGATCGGCAAGGCTTGCTTCCGCCTCGTCGCCATCGTTGCCGAGCGAAGCTGCGCCCGGGCAGATAATGGCGGGAAGACCGATCGCAATAGAGTTTCTGTAGAATATCCGGGCAAAGGATTCCGCCACGACAGCCCCGATCCCAAGCGCCTTAAGGGCGGCGGGAGCCGTCTCCCTGCTGGAGCCGCACCCGAAGTTGCGGCCCGCCACGATCATGTCCCCGGGGCTTGCCTTTTGTGCAAATTCAGGACGCACCTCCTCGAAGGCGTGCCCTTTCAACTCGTCCATGGGGAGATTGATATACTTCCCTGACGTCATGACATCGGTATCAACGTTGTCGCCAAACTTCCAGACCCGGCCTTTTATTTTGCTGATCATGGCATTCCTCCCCTATAGCCCTCTCGGATCGGTGATTTTGCCTGTTATTGCCGAAGCGGCAACGGTTGCAGGAGACGCCAGGTAAAGCTCCGATTCAGGGCTGCCCATTCTGCCTTTAAAATTTCTGTTGGTTGTAGCGATGCAGACCTCCCCCGAAGCAAGCAGGCCCATGTGCCCGCCCATGCAGGGGCCGCAGCCGGCATTGCAGATAATGGCGCCCGACTCGGACAGGCGCATTATGATGCCTTCCCGAACGGCGTCCCGATACACCTCCCACGACGCCGGGATCACAAGCATCCGGACATCGGGGTGGACCTTCCTCCCCGCCATCACCCCGGCGGCCATCCTCAGGTCCTCCAGCCTTGCATTGGTACAGGAACCGAGGACTGCCTGGTGGATCTTTATATCACCAACCTTCGAGACCGGTTTTACGTTGTCCACTGAAAAGGGGGAAGCAACCTGGGGCTCCAATGTGGAGACTTCTTCATGATATACGGCTTCATAGGAGGCATCGCTGTCAGCGGCAACAACGCCGAAATGCCGCTGAGCCCTCTCCATGAGATAGTCTGTTGTCTTTTTATCGGTTTCAAAAAAGGCGAACTTTGCCCCTATCTCCGCAGCCATGTTGCACATGGTTATCCGGCTGGCGATGCTCAAATCATTGCATGCCGTGCCCGCGAACTCTACGGCCTTGTACTGGGCCGCTTCGACAGAGTACTTGCCTGCAAGGCTCAGGATAACGTCCTTCGAAGACACCCTCGGAGGGAGGCTGCCTTCGATGATGAATTTGATGGTCTCGGGCACTTTGAACCAGAGCTTGCCCGTCGTAAAGACATAGGCCATCTCTGAATGGCCGATCCCTGAAGCGGCCGCACCAAGGGCGCCGTAGCTGATCGTGTGGGAATCGGCCCCAACAACCAGCATGCCCGGCAGAATATGCCCTTTCTCGATGAGCACCTGGTGGCACACGCCGGCGTTCTGGCCGTAAAAATGCTTTATGCCAAGCTTTTTTACGGCAGACCTGATGAAATTGTACGTTTCCGCATCCCTCACCGTGGGCGGAGGGTTCCAGTGGTCAAGGACGCATACTATCCTGTCCGGGTCCCAGGCCTTGTCCACGCCTGCCCTGAACAGGACCTCGCATACCGGCCCCATGGAATCGTGGACCATTGCCAGATCTATATCTGCCATTACGTACTCGCCCGGCCTTACGGCCTCTTTTCCTGAGGCCCTCGCCAGGATCTTTTGTGCTGCCGTTGCCCCCATGCGCCCGCCTCCTTTCTTGAACTATAAAACGCATGTTCCGCCTTGTTCGTTTCTGGTATTGTTGCCCATTTCTAAGGCGGCGACTTCCGCAAGATCTCAAAAAACCTCTCCAGGCCGTCCGTCCTGTCCAGGCCCTGTATGATTGAAAGCAATTCATCCGTCTCGCTGCCCTCAAAGACAGAGCCGCTCAATTGCCAGAACTTGGCGATCAGCTCGTTTTGGCTCATTGGGTTTTCCGGCTCACCTTTTGGGACGCCCACCTTGTGGGCGTAAGTTTCCCCATTGTTGAGCGTGATAACGATCTCGGTCAAAAGGTCAACCGCCCCATGGCCCCATTGAGCGGGGTGTTCAAAACGTATGCATGGTATCAGCTTTTGCCACGAGGCCTTCTGAACTTCCTGGTCGGTGAAATCACGCATGGTGATCTCGCCGTTCATGATCGACTTCGCTATGCAGTACTCCATGCTGAATTTTGCCTCATAGGCCGTTTTAGGCCTGTGCGCCGTGGTCATGCCCAACACGAGGGGATTGACCCTGCTTATGATCGAAGCGACCTGTTCCGGCCGGATGGCGTATCTTCGCTTCAGATACAATATGGCGTCGATGCTCGGATGCGTAGCCCGGCAGCAAGGGTAAGGCTTGAACCCCAATCCGGTCGATATGATCCACCATTCCTTGCCCAGGTCATCGACAGGCATCATATCCGGGGAGGCCCGCCCCCCGCTGAAGACCTCGCAGAAACTGGTCTTTCCGTCAAGGACCGACTGGTTGCCCGTCAATCCGCCCTGGGCAAGCGTAGCCGCGATCACGCCGTTGCGCGCCGCGTTGCCCGCATGCATCGTCTTGGTCATGGTCTCCACGTTCTTTTTTAAGCCGCTTGCCAGCGATGAGGCAATGCCGAGGGCTGAGCGGGCCCGGGAAGCATCAAGCTGCAATGCCTTCGCGCAGGCGGCAGCCGCTCCAAGGGTGCCCAGTATCGGCGTAGGATACCAGCCGATCGCAGGGATAGACTGGCCGATAGCGGCCCCGATGCGATAGGTTGCCTCCATGCCGGCCACATACGCAAGAAGGAGGTCCCGCCCCGACAGCTTAAGCCTTTCCACAACGGCGAGCGCTGCGGGCAGAATGCACGTTGTGGGGTGAATGTTGTAGCGGGCAGCGTTCGCAAAGGTATCATCGAAATCAAGGGCATGGCCCATTGACCCGTTTATGAGGGACGCCAGCTCTGCCGTGGTCATAAGCCCCTGGCAAATGCCGCTCGCTTCCCCCTTTGCGGCAAGCCCTTTCGCATACTGTGCAAGAATTGCGACCACCGGTTCCGAAGCCCCTGCGATGGCAACGCCAAGCCAGTCGAGCACCCCCTGCTTTGCAATAAGGATCGCTTCAGGCGGGATGTCTTTGTAGGCGGCGCCTACGATAAATCCGGCGATCCTTTCAGTATTGGAATTTTCATCGATCATTTGACATCCTTTATCAGCCCTGTTTTTCAAATACCATGAGCCGGCTCAATTCCTTAATGTCACTCGCTTTGTCCAGAGAGAAGACCGTCTGCATAATTCTGTCTATGCGCCCCGTCGTCATGTAGGGCGCGGCCATATCGGTAAATTTGGCTGCCAGCTCTTCATCGCTCATCGGGTTCTTGGGGTGCCCCTTTGCAAAATCGATCTGGCAAGAATACTTCCGCCCCTGCTTTGTCGCTATCTCTGATGTCCCTGCCGTGAGGAACAGGCGGTCAAGGCGGGGATCCCCTTCGAAAACAACCTTATCGGTCAGCTCGCGCACCCGCGGGTCGGAATATCTTTCGGGGCTGAATTGGGCAGGCCCCAGCTGCCGCTCCAGGATTGCCATTGCCGTGAGATAGTAGGAGCTGTGGTCGGCAGATTCCTTGTTGACGGGATATTTTTTTGCCGGGTCGCCTGTGTGGCGAGCGCAGCGAGTGCTTGCGGCGATCCGGACCGCCGCCACGTCCTCGGGCCTTATATCGTTCTCTTTTACCAGCTGAAGGGTTGCCGACAGGTGCCCCTGGGCCGAGTAATCAGAGATTATCGACTTGATGCATGCCTCCATTACCGTGTACCGCCGCCCTGGATCCACAAGCCTGAGCGGTTCATACTCTCCTGAGAGGACCGTTGCAATAAAGCCGTCGTGCCCCTCAAAAATATTTTCAGGGCCCGTGAACCCCTGGCGGGCCATCATTGCGGCCAGAATGCCCCCATACGCCATTGCCGGGAAGCGCAGGTTCTTGGTCATGGTATATTCCTCTCCCGAGGCGTCGAGAATGCCCAGCACCGCATGCGTGCTGCCGGATATCCCCGCTGCGTTCACCACCTGCCCTGCGTCAAGCCCCAGGATGCGGCCTGCCACAAAAGGCATGATATAGGCGCCCCTTGTGTCCCCGTTCCAGCCTCGCTGCTCCATCTCCCGCCCAACGATCCCCTCCAGGAAACGGTTTGAAAGATCATAGCCCAGAACGATCGCCGCAATCGTTTCGAGCCCTGAAAGTCCCTGCCTTTCTGCCAGGGCCAGAATGGGCGGGATGACCTCGCTCGGATGATATCCGACGCGGAAGCTGCCTTCTGCCTCTATAACAACCGCGTCGTTATAATCGAGGTACCTCGTCATTACGCCATTTGCCAATGTCGCATTAAGGCAGGACGTTTTCACGCCGCTGCCCACAATTGTTGCTTCCTGCGGGCCGGCCAGCTCGGCGATCAATTTGTGAAGCGACCTGTTCGCATCGCTTGCATAGCCGCCGATAGCGCACCCCAGGGTATCCAATATCAAGCGCTCTGCTTGATGAATAACATGAGGAGGAATGTCCCGGGCATCGAAGCTTAGGACCTCCTCAGAAAGCTGTCTTGACAAGCTCATTTTTTCACTCCTTCTATCAGGTATTTCCTCGCCTTAAGCTTAGGCACAAGCTGCGCGCCGGCACGGCCTGGTCATTTTCTCCCGGAATGCCATACCCTTGCATGTCCTTTATCCACCTTTGGCCCCCTTGCGTCTTTCCCGTGGTCGCCGATATGAGTTAAATATATTGAATAATATATCAAATGAAAATACTAGACGGGAGAAAGCTTGTCAAGGAATATTTTGTACGGCTGATTACGGCCATTGCTTTAATACGGCAACGTAAATGTGTTTTTATTAAACGCGCCCCCCTCGATTCTCCATGAACACTTCCAATTGCAAAGCGCCGTAAGCGGCGCTTGCGGATTAGCGTCGATTCACAAAAACAACTTTCTTGTTTGCCGGCTCGGGCGCATTATGCCTCATCGTGCGGCCGCTCATCCCCGTCTCCGGGCAGGTCCATTAATAAAATATATCTAAAAATATATTAATAACCGCAAAAAAACTTGACAGGCTCGAACGATACGTGTATGTATAGACAATACAGAATTTTAAGAAATTAATACGAAAGGAGGGTTCTTTCCATGAAAAAAATGATGAGGTGTCTTGCAATAGGCCTGTTTGCAGCCGTCTGGCTAATGTACGGCATTCCAGCCAGCGGGGCTGAGCAAACTTACAAGATACGCCTGACCTTATACTGGCCCCCTTCACATCACCTGGTAAAGACCGCCAACTTTTTCTCTGACCGCGTGAAGGAACACACCCAGGGCAGGGTCGTCGTAGAAGTCTATCCGTCAGGCCAGCTGTATTCCCAGGCAGAGTCGTTAAAGGCGGTCTCCATGGGCAGCATAGAGATGTCTGACGAGTTTATGGGGAAGGCCGAGACCATCGATCCCCTGTGGGGCGTGGTCCAGACGAACATGTTCGTTTTGACCGACTACCAGATGCTCTGGAGATACTTTGATCACCCCAAGTTCCGCGAAATAATCGGGGGCCTGTATATCAACAAGATGAAGGTCAAGCCTCTTTTTATCGTTGCCAGCGGGAGCTACATGATGCTGACAAACTCCAAAAACCCGATCAGCAAGCCGGCCGATCTTAGTAAAAAGCTGATCCGCGTGCCTTCAAAGTCCATTATGGAGATGATCAACCTTTGGGGCGGCAAGGGCGTGATCATGAGCTCGGGTGAGCAGATCATGGCAATGCAGGTGGGCACGGTGGATGGATCATGGACGAGCCTTGGGGATGGCGTCTCCCGCCAGATCTGGGACGTACAGAAGTACGCGATGCTCTTTCAATCCTGCGTCACCCACCCCTTCGTTATCAACATGAGGTTCTTCAACAGCCTGCCCCAGGACCTCCAAAAGGGAATAGAGAAGGCCGCGCAGGAAACCCAGGACCACGGGAGGAAGGAGCTGGAGAAGATAGAGGCGGAACAGGTAAAGGTCCTGAAGTCCAAAATGACCGTACACGCCTTAACTGCCAAAGAAACGGAGGCATGGGCACAGACGATCCAGCCTTTGATCGACAAGTGGGTGAAGGCAACGGGGGAAAAAGGGAAGGCGTTGCGGGATATAATGGTGCAGGTGAGAAAGGATGTCCTGGTCGGGAAATGATCCCGCGTGGATGAGCATTTAGTTCCGGAACGCTATGCTCCGGAACTAAATGCCTTATAGCGACTTTTGCTGAGGGGTGCGCACATGAGATCTGATAGCGCCTTGTTTATCCTGATGGACCGGCTGAGCGCCCTGGGGGCTGCGGCCGCCTCCCTGGGCTACGCTATGATGGCCGCGGGAGTATTTGTGTCCGTTATCTTCCGGTATGTTTTTGTCAGCCCCATGGGGTGGACCGATGAAGTAACGCGATTCCTGCTGGTCTGGTGCGTCATGCTCGGCATGGCATATACGCTGCAGCAGGGACGCCACATCAGGGTAACGACTTTGGTCAGGAACTTTTCTCCGAGGGTCCAGAGGGCATTAGAATTTATCGGCGACCTGATCGCATTGGCCGTATTGTGCGTTTTCGTTTTTAAGAGCTACCAATTTTCGGCTTTTACGAAAGATATTGGAGAGGTTTCGCAGGGGTCCCTGGCCATCCCGCTCTGGTGTGCCAATTTGGCCCTCCCGATCGGAGGGTGCCTGTTCGTGCTGCAGTATCTTGTGAAGGTATTGAGGACCCTCATGGGTGTCAGCAGGGAAAACGAGGACCGTGCACATCATTAGCGCTGCGAAACTGTAAATTTTATTGTCGAGGAGACAGACAGCATGACGGAAGGTATCTGGGTTTTCCCGTTGCTCCTTGTTCTTTTATTGTTCGGTCTTCCTATTGGCATCGCGCTCTTTACGTCCGCCCTCTTAGCTTTGTTGGTCAACAACTTTGACGTCATGAACATGGCCCACACCATGTACCAGACGTTGGATAGCTTCCTTCTGTCCTCTCTTCCGCTCTTTATGCTTATGGCGAACATCCTCTTCCGCGCGAATATCGGAGAAGACCTTTTCGAGCTCCTGAACGTCTTCCTTCGAAGGATACGGGGCGGCCTGTCGCTTTCAGCCCTTGCGGCCTGCGGCCTGTTTGCTGCGATATCCGGATCCAGCGCGGCGACGGTTCTGACGATCGGCATTGTTGCGATCCCCGCCATGTTGTCCCGTGGATATGACAGAAAATTGGTGTTCGGGGCCTTGGGGTCGGGAGGATTGCTGGGCGTATTGATCCCTCCGAGCGGGTGGATGATCATCTATGGCGACATCGCAGAGGTCTCGGTGGGAAAATTGTTCCTTGCAGGGGTGATCCCGGGCCTGATACTTCTGGGGATCTTTCTGATCGTTGCCTATATTCAGTCCATAAGGACCCGTATGCAACCCATGGAGCCCGCCACCTGGCCTGAAAAAAAGGCAGCCCTGCGACGGGCCTTTCCGGCGATCTGGCTGCCGCCCATCATACTTGGCGGCATTTATTCCGGCATCTTCACGCCAACGGAATCCGCCGCCGTCGGCTGCGTGTATGCCGCCGCCATCTCGGTAAGGCGGCTGAAGATAAAAGATTTCTGGCCCATATTCAAAGACACCGTCGTTGCAACGTCCATGCTCTTTCTCGTGATCAAGACAGCGGTGGTCTTTGGCTCATCGCTGACCATGATGCAGATCCCTCAAAAGCTGGCTGCGATCGTTGTACAGGCGGGCCTGACGCCTATCCCGTTCATCATTGTGATGTCCCTGGTCTATTTTGTCCTTGGATTGTTTGTTGACGGGATATGCATGCTGCTTTTGACCCTCCCTATTATCCTGCCCATTCTCGGCGCTTTGAACATAGACCTCATATGGTTCTGCATCATCGTGGTGGTCAACATGGAGATCGGGTGCATCAGCCCGCCCTTCGGCGTCAACCTCTTCGTCCTGATGGGCATCGTGAAAGACGCCGAGCTGCCCGAGATCCTGCACGGGCTGCTGCCGTTCTTCCTCGGCCTGGTAGCTTTCCTGATCATTGTTATCAGCTTCCCGGCCCTGTCAACCTGGCTGCCTGCCTTTCTAAAGTAGCGCCTTGCAGCGCGGCGGCCCGCTGATCAAGCCCGCCCCTAAGAAGCGGATCAACTGCAGGCAGTTCAGCCCTATCACGCCCTGGCAAAGGATGGCCACGGTGTCGCCTATCGAGATGCCGGCTGCCGCCACGTGCACGAACGTGGCGAAAAGGGGCTCCAAAGCAGAGAGCGCATTCCCCGCAGGGTATCATTCTCCCCCGGAAAACCCTGTCTCCCGCCTTAAGGCCGTTGACGCCCGCGCCCGCCATAAGGCCTTGAAGGTATGCCCGGTGGGCCTCGAGGCTCTGCAGGGGCGGCCGCAATCCACGGTTTTATCGCTCAACGGCCTTCAGGCCTAAGCAGGGCATAATGATATATCATAATTACGGCCCGCTGTTCCCCCCGGCAAACAGGAAGGAAGCGAAAAAAGCATGCGCGGTACAGCGTGGCCGCGCATGCAGGGCGCTTTGTCGGTAGGCCATGAAAACATTGACTTTAAAGGGATATGCGTTCATAATGGAATTGTTTGAAAAATATATTTTTTAAAAGGGGGCGATGGCTTGACAAATGCACAGGTCGTCAAATTGGCTCACGATAAGAAGGTAAAATTCATAAAGTTATGGTTTACCGATATACTTGGTTTCGCGAAGAGCTTTACCATTACCATTAACGAGCTCGAAAACGCCCTTAACGAGGGCATGGGCTTCGACGGTTCTTCGATCCAGGGGTTTGCCAGGATAGACGAGAGCGACATGATCGCGATGCCCGACACGTCAACCTTTGCAATACTTCCATACAGGCCAAAGGACAGCGCCGTTGTAGCGAGGATGTTCTGCGACATACATGAACCCAACGGTGTGCACTATAAGGGCGACCCACGATATGTGCTGAAGCGGAACCTGAAGGTCGCAGAGGAAATGGGCTTCGATACCTTTTATGTGGGCCCGGAGCTGGAGTATTTCTACTTCAAGTCCGACAAAGAACCTGAGACCCTTGACCTGGGAGGATATTTCGACATCACAACGCTGGACGAGGCGACGGACTTAAGGCGGGACACCATACTGACGCTCGGAGAGATGGGGATAACGGTAGAATACAGCCACCACGAAGTTGCCCCGTCACAACACGAGATCGACCTCCGCTATGCCGAAGCCCTGAAAATGGCCGACAACACGATCACCTACCGGATCGTGGTCAAAGAGGTGGCGAGAAAATATGGCGTGTACGCGACGTTTATGCCCAAACCGATATTCGGGGAAAACGGAAGCGGAATGCACGTTCATCAGTCCCTTTTTAAAGGAAAGAAAAATGCATTTTTCGACGCCAAAGACAAATATTTTCTCTCTGACGTTGCCAAATGGTACATAGCAGGCCTTCTTAAACACTCGAAGGAGATCACCCTCGTAACGAGCCAGTGGGTAAATTCATACAAAAGGCTTGTTCCGGGCTATGAGGCGCCGGTGTATATCTCATGGGCACAGCGCAACCGGTCGACCCTTGTCCGGGTCCCCCAATACAAGCCCGGCAAGGAAAAGGCCACGAGGGCGGAATACCGGAGCCCCGACCCTGCGTGCAACCCCTATCTCGCATTTTCCTGCATGTTGCGGGCAGGGCTCGAAGGGATCAAAAACAAATACTCCTTGCCAAGCCCGATCGAGGAAGACGTGTATGAGATGTCGCAGGAAAGAAGAAAGGCGTTGAAGATCGAATCGCTGCCGGGAAGCCTCTACGAGGCCATAGAGGCTGCCGAAAATAGCAGGCTCATACGGGATGCCCTCGGGGACCACGTCTTTGAGAAGCTTATAGAAAACAAAAAGATCGAATGGGACAGGTTTAGAACGCATGTTTCAAGGTACGAGGTAGAGACATATCTTCCCATACTATAAAACAGGAAGGGCACGGGTGGGGCGGAGCGAAGGGCCGCTTCCCGGGAGAGCGGCGCTTACGTTCATGCGTAAAAATATGCTGATTGTGAGGAAATAACGATGATAGTGAGAAACTTTAACGACCCAGAGGTACTGCAGACAACCTACATAGCCCATCGCGGCGCCGTGGCAAGAATGGTTATGACGAGCGAATTCCTTCAAGGCATTGAATTTCTCGCTTATGCGATTCTTCCGCCGGGCAATACTATTGAGGAGCACATAGACCCCCTTGAGGAGATATACCTGATCTTCAAAGGGGGAGGGATCATGCAGGTGGGAAAAGAAGAAAGAGAGGTAAAAGAAGGCGACGCCGTTTGGATCCCTGTTGGCGAACCTCACAGCCTGCGGAATACGAAAGACGAAGAAACCTTCGTGCTTGTGATCGCTGCGTACACTTAGAGGCAGGAACAGGCAAGCTCCCTAACTGAGGTACCCCTTGAATATTAAACCGGGAAAGCACATTGCCATTACAGTAGACATGGATCCCTTACGAGAGACTATCGACGTAAAAAGCTCCACGGTCCATGATATTGTTGACGGAAAGATCATAGCGGCGCAAACAGACCCCCCTCTTCTGAAAAGCTACCTGAACAAGAGCATCTACATAACCTACCTTGAGAAAGAGGCGGGAAAACCGGTGCGGTATGGTTTCCCGGCAACGGTGCTGGAGTTCATAAAAGATTACAGGCTGACCTCTTCGGAGGTGGCACCGGCGATAGCCCTCATGCAGGAAGCAGAGATCGAACAATGTAACCTGAGGATGTTTTACCGCTTGGAGCCGCCGAGCAACAGCGGGCTTGATATCTACATTGGAGGGGAAAAGGTCAGCATAATTGATATCTCCATTGGTGGCGCGAACTTCAGCCACAGCAGAAGCAGCCCTTTCCATGCCAACGAGACCGTAAAGCTTGTCCTGAGCATCGGCGGCGCAGAAACGAAGATCGATGCCCAGGTGTTGAGAGTAAGGGAGCCTGAGAACGACAGGCTGAAAAAAAGCATTGAGCTCGTATCGGTATATTTTATCAATATGCCCGGAAGCACAAAGAACGCACTGAGCAGAAAGATAAGAGACATCGAGCGGGCAATGCGGTTCGAGAACAAGTTCTATAAGAACAGCAGATAGCATATCGTATATAGTAACTGCACGTGAAACAATATCGAAATCCTAGTGCGGTCGTGCTGATTGTTTCACGTGGAACATTCCCGGCGGGCGGTCTTTCTTTCTTCATGCCTTACGGCTCATGATCTACGCATGCCTTGCTGTGGGCCGGCCTTCTCAACGAACGCACAACGCCGAACGCATCCCGCCGCATCAATCTCCGTACTCTTCAAGGTAGCGCTCGATGTATTCGGTCACCTTTTCGTTGGGCCGGTACACGCCGAAATGCCCTTCGCAGAGGATGTCGGCCTTGAGGGCAAGGAGCTTTTCCATGGACTTCTGCCACCGGGATATATCTGCGCCAAACTCCGCGAGGAAAGGGCCGTGGATATCCTGGCCGAAGAGGACCCTCCCCGCCAAGGTATCCGTATAAACGGAGATCGAGCCGGGCGTGTGGCCGGGCGTATGGAGGCAGACAACGTCGCCCCGGGGAAATTTAAGGCGATGCTGCTCGCCGGAGATCTTCACGTCAACGGAGAGAGGGGCGAAGGTAACGCCGTACCAGTGCGCAGCCGTCATCCTGTCGTCGCCCCTTTCAACCGCGCCGGCGTCGAGTTCGTGCATGACAATTCGCGGGCCGAACTGTTTCTTGAAAACATGCGCCCCGCCGACATGGTCTATGTGGCAATGGGTGAGGATGACCGTCGTAATCTTTGCGGGATCAAGCCCAAGGCGTGCAATGTTGCCGGTTATGGCCTCGACGCTGGCGCCCGCGCCGGCGTCGATGAGGATCAACTCGCCGGCGTCGATGAGATATACCGAACAGTCCTTGGGGTCGGTAATATCCGAGCTGCCGACAATATATATGCCCTTAACAATCTCTTCCGGACCCATGCCCTGCTCCTGAATATGAATTGCCCTGTACGCAAGGCACAAACAGTCTAAAATCCTGAAGGTTTTTTATCAAGATCTTTTATCGCCGGGAGCGGGCATCCCTTGGCCGGAAGCAGCAGCAGGGCCGGGTTGGCCTTGACACTCCCTTGACTGACGTTGTATTATCAATAAAAAAGGAGGAACACCTATGAAGATAAAATGGTATGGCCACGCATCATTTAAGATAACGACAGAAAAAGGGGTAAGAATTATCATTGACCCTTATGAGTCCGGTATTTTCGGGGGCGCTATCGCCTACGGGAAGGTTACAGATGAAGCGGATATTGTCCTTACAAGCCACGACCACGAAGACCACAATTATATAAAGGACATTCAGGGAAAATTCAAACATTTCAATCAGGCAGGAACGCACGAAGAGAAGGGCGTAAAGATACGGGCCATCCCGTCATATCACGATACCTCAAAGGGGAAAGAGAGGGGGGAGAACCTGATCTTTATCATCGACGTTGACGGGCTGACCGTAGGGCATATGGGTGACCTCGGCCACATCCTTGAAAAGGACATAGTGAAGCAGATCGGCAAGGTCGACGTCCTTCTTGTGCCCGTAGGGGGCTTTTACACAATCGATGCCAAAGAGGCAACGCAGACAATGAACGACCTGGCCTCCCTTGTGACGATACCGATGCATTATAAAACGGAAAAATGCAACCTCCCGATAGCAGGAGTCGAAGAGTTTACCAAAGACAAAAAGGCCGTACGGACAACGGGCGGCCCCGAGGTAGAGATCACGAAGGCCAACCTTCCGGAATCGCAGGAGATCGTTTTGTTGCAGTATGCCTTGTAGAGATTCCCGCGTGGGCCGGGGAGCAATGAAAAAACTTTTTTCGAAGGAAGAGATAGGCGGCGCGGTCAGAAGGCTTGCCTCATTGATAGAGAAGGATTTCGAAGGCGAGGACATCTTCTTTGTCTGCCTCCTGAAGGGCTCTTTTATGTTTACATCCGACCTGCTGCGCTGCATCAGAAACCCGTCCAGGGTAGATTTTATGCGCGTAGCGTCGTACGGGAATGCCATGCAATCGAAAGGGGCGATATCGATCACAAAAGACCTGGAAGAGGACATTGAAGGCAAAAACGTGGTCATTGTGGAAGACATTATCGATTCAGGGATAACGTTGAGCTCGGTCAGGGATTTGCTCAAGGAAAGGAAGCCGAAGGTGCTGAAGATCTGTGCGCTTGTTGACAAGAGGGCTCGCAGGGAGGTGGAGATAGAAGGCGATTACGTAGGGTTTACGATTAACGACGGCTTCATCGTGGGGTATGGGATCGACTACGCGGAACTATACAGGAACTGCCCGGAGATATATGTCGTTGAAGAAAACGAAAATGCCGGATAGCGCCTTGCCGGCAGCCCATGGCCCATAGCGGCAACAGTATCCAGTACCGGACGCGCAAGGAAATAACGTGTTCTTAACGGCAAAAACGTTACTGTGCGCAGCGCTCATCGCCCTGATTTCTGTAAGCGCGTAGGCGTTCCGGAACGAACCTGACGGATACGGCGGGATCGCCTGGGGGACAAGTATTTCTGCAGTAAAGGGCATGAAGATGGTGGGCGCCAGGCCCGGGTTCCCTGACAAGAAAATATATGTAAGGCCCGGGGATGCGCTGCGCTTTGGTCATGTTGACCTGGAAGGCATCGAGTACGAGTTCTTAAGGGGAAAATTCCGGTCAGCGACCTTGAAGGTAAAGGACCTTGCCCGCTATATGGCCCTTAAAAAGGAAGCCTTCAGGCGCTTTGGCTATGGCCGGGAGCTGCACCCTTTCGCAGAGAGGTATTTCTGGGAAGGGGAAACCTCGAAGATATACCTTATTTCAGCCTTTGACCTCTCCTGAGATGATGCCTACGGGGAGGGCCTCCTCGTCATATCGTCGAAGAAAGCCATGCGCTGATCAGAGGCCAGCCGTCAGTCCCTGAAACTCTAAATTCTAAATCCTAAGCACCAAATCCTAAACAATATCAAAATCCAAATATCAAATGTTCTAAACAAAAACTCCGTATATTTTGAATTTTGAACATTCGAATTTGTTATGTTCCACGTGGAACATGGCTTATAAAAGGGAGGCGTTGCTGGATGTTTGTAAATCGCGAAGATAGAGGACACATATCGCCCAGAATAGTTTATAATATAACCAAAAACTTCGGAGGCGTCCATGGCGGACAGGATGCGGGCGGACGATCACCTTATATCGCGGGACGATTGCGCGCTTATTATCATCGATGTTCAGGAGAGGCTGATACCCGTTATCTCGGGGAAAGAGGGGGTCGTGCAGAACGTCATACGCCTTGCGCGTTTTGCCGGTATAGCAGGGATCCCCGTTGTGGTCACCGAGCAGGAAAAGCTCGGGTCGACGCTCCCTGAGGTAAAAAAGGAGCTCGCCGCCTTCAAGCCAGTTCCTAAAACTCACTTTAACTGCTTCGCCTGCAAAGAGTTCAGGGACGAGATGTCAATGATAAACAGGCATACGCTGATCCTTACAGGCGTAGAAGCCCACATCTGCGTTTTGCAAACGGCGCTCCATGGGGTGGAAAACTATAATGTTCACGTTGTGGGCGACGCAGTTTCATCGCGCGCTCCTGAAAACAGGAAAGTGGCCATGGACCGCATGATGCAGCGGGGCGCAACGATAACTTCAACAGAGATGTTCATATATGAGATATTGCGGAAGGCGGGGACCGATGAGTTCAGGGCGACGCTGCCGCTTGTGAAATAAAGCCGGATGGAACAATACGTAAGTCGTATGACCCAAACGTAAATAGACTGGATATTCCGGTTCAGTTATTGAATATTGGGTATTGGTGATTAATTGGATCTTGGTTATTGGAGATTGGTTATTTACTTTACTACTGCTTTACGTATACAAGGTCCGTTGCGGAGAAGCTTGTTCCCTTTTTCGGCTTGGCCCAGCTTGCATCCACACCAAAAAGCTCAACGACCTCGATCTCGCCCTTGAAGCTCCCCTTTTGCCTGCCGAGAGGGGTTTTTGTCTTGGAATCCAATATCTGTTCGCCGGGCGAATATACCTCAAGGATGCCTCCCTTTTCGAGGCCGGACAGCCTCCCGGCATTGAGATAGACCTTTCCTTCCTCAATGGATGCGATACGGGCATGCCAATCAAGGGTGAGGACCGCCTTGAGGAGGTCGTCGGCGATTATCTCTATTGCCAGGTCGATCGATTTCATTTTCGCCTTCTCAGAGCTCATGTCTCCCCCCTCCCGCGACAGGAAGACGGGGTTTCTTCCTGAGAGCTGCTTCAGTATCGTTCCCGTATCTGTATTGTAGACATCGACAGACAGCTTCGACATGGCGAAGGACGTTTCCTGCTGCTGCTTGCCCTCGATCTTTGACGTGCTTGTATATACGTCTGAAAGATTTGCCTTGAGGACCGCCACAACCCCAAAGACCTCATTGAGCGTCTTCAGATTGGTGGGGTCGGTGAGAATACCCTGTATATTCGTAGTGTTAGGGTCGATGCAAATAGTGGTGCCGGTGTTCTCAAGACGAGAGATAAGCCGTTTTGTTGCCAGTTCCCCGAGGTGTTCTTCTTTATAGTTCGTCGTATCCGTTACCGGGAGAACGATGACCTTCCTTTTCATTTTTGGCGAAGGATAATTGAAGTTGACCATGGCAAGGCCCGGCATGAAACCCATGCCAAGCGGGATAGATCCCATTTGCATGGGGTATACCATCTGCGGCGCGATCCCCTTCTTCTTTAGCTCTTCTTCGAGCTTGGCGAGCCTTTTCTCCATCTCGTCCCGGTCCTTTTTCGACGCCGCCCCTCCGGACAAAAGCCCTTCGCCCAGGCCGGGGGAGTACTGGTCTTTTCTGATCCAGACGTATTCGGGCTCATAAGGCGAGAGCATGTACCTTCTGTTTCTCGCGTAGATGTATTCAACCCCGTCGATAACCTTAATGTCACCGGGTTTCTGGTCGCCCACCTCCACCTTGTCCACCTTTTCCTTTTCGCCCTTGGCTTGCGAAGACTTCGCGGTTGTGGCAGGCTTGTCTTCCTTCTTTTTTGTAAAAGGCATGTAACTGCACGACAGGAATGTAAGTGCAAGAAAGAGAATGATAAATTTTCGCATCGCGGTAATTATAAGTCAGAAAGGTTCGCAAAGTCAAATCGTATAAAAGAAAATCGACGCTACGCTTCTTGATTAAAAAGAGGCAGCGTAAAGCGAAAAACACTTCCCTTGCCGGGCGCGCTCTCAACCCAGATCTTCCCTCCATGCGCTTCGACAATTGACCTTACAATAAAAAGGCCGAGGCCTGATCCGCTTTCCTTTTTTCCAAAGCTCCCTCTCCTGTACTTGTCAAAGATATAAAGGACCTCATCCGCAGGGATCCCTATGCCTTTATCGCTGACCGACGTAACAATGAAATTCCTGTCCTGCCTTGCGCCTATTAAAACAGGGGAATCTTCGCCTGAAAACTTCATCGCGTTGACAACCAGGTTCACAAGAACCCTTTCAACATATGACCGGTCGGCAAAAACGGGCGGGAGCACATCCATTTCCGTAACGGCTATCCTCGGGCCGTACAGCTGGGCAATCTCTCTTAGCACCTCAGCTATATCCATGGCCTTGCGCGCAAGCTCAAGCCTTCCGGACTCGATCTTTGATATATTCAGGTAATTTTCAACAAGGTGATAGATCTTCGAGGTATTTTCCTGAACGCCGGCGATCTTTTCCCGCAGCGGTCCCTCAAGGTGTCCGTATTTTTCCTTCAGGATCCTGTTCAGGAAGCCGGTCACCGGTACCAGGTATGACTTGATGTCGTGGGTGATCGATGATATAAAATCGGCCTTGAACTCCTCGACCTTTTTTTCTTTTGAAATGTCCCGAAAAAGGACCACGTGGCCGGTTTCCTCGCTTTCAAGGATATATGGCGATATGTGTGCGTTCAGATATAAAGGCGATGAAGGGCCTTTGAACAGAAATTCCAGGCGCGTGGCCTGCTGGCCCGGCTCAATACGAACCTCTTCAAAGACCGTTTTATAGTGCCTGCCTATCGTCTGGTGCCTGTCAACGCCGGTTATTGTTTCTGCAGCCCTGTTAAAGTAGGTTACCGCCCCCTTGTCGTCCAACGTCATGATACCGTCGTCCATCGTCTCGAGAATGGTAAGAAGCCTTTTCCTGTCGTACTTTATGGTTTTTGATTTTGCCTCGAGGGCGCTGTTGATGGCTCTCATCGACTCGATGTTCTCGCCAATCGTCTTCTCCCGTGCCGCAATCGATTCGGCCATCTTATTCATCGATGACGCGATAAGCTTGAATTCCTTGATCGATATGCCCGTAACGTCTATACGGGACCTCGTGTCCCCTTTTTCTATATCTTTACAGGCATCGACTATCCTGTTAAGGGAGGGCTTTATGCCGGCGGTGATAAGGAACGCAACAAGAATGACAGCGAGGGCGGAGAGGCACGATATGGTAATGAAGGTGTAAAGAAGTTTCTTTTTAGAAGGCACGAAAATGTTTTCGTTCACCGCTATCCCGTATGCCCACCGGGTGATCACGTTTCCATATCGATAGGGTTTATAGATGGTAAAATAACCGGTATTGCCGATCCGGGTCTTGCCTATATATTTTTCACCCTTGCCGTAGATAGCGTCTGTAATGTCCTGCCGCAGATCCTGTGTCTGGTAGCCGGCAACCTTAAAGATCGTACTGAAGACCCGTCTTTCTTTATAAAATATCGAAATGAACACGGGCTCATCACGCTTTCTCGCCAGGAGCCCTGATACGTTGTTAACAAAGGCGCTGCCGCTGTCGAGGACGACAAGCCCCGTTATGCTGCCGGACAATCCGGATGTTTCCCCGAAGGGAACGCTGACGAAGAGCGCAGCACGCTCGACCGCGCCTGCCTTCACGAAGGTAAAGCCCCTCAAGATGTTCTTTTGCAGTTCCTGCGGAGGCTGAACGTCAACCAGCGGATCGCGAGCCCCGTTGCTCACCGTAAGGGCAAACCGGCCCTTATTATCAGAAACATGAATTACGTCAATATTTTTTTCCTTGAAGGAATCCTGGAACAGCTGCCGGATCATCTTTTTGTTACGCAGACGAAAGGGCTCCTTAAACCTGTTGTTTATCGACAGCCGCGACAGGTGCGTCTCGATGCCGTCGAGCTCCCTGTCGATGGCAAAGTTAAAAAGGTCTACATCTGCAGTGAGCCCTTTCTCAAGTTCGTTGACGGCAATCTGTTCTATGGAGGTTATGCCTGAGTAGGTTGTGATAATCGAGAGGATAACGATAAGGGCAACAAAGAAGACGAGTATTTTTGTAAAGAGCCTCATAATGCGCGGGGCGGAAAGCGCGAGTAGTGGTTACGCCGGACCCACGGGCAATCTTTTATAAATGGAGGTGACGGGGATTGAACCCGTGGCCCCCTCGTTGCGAACGAGGTGCTCTCCCGCTGAGCTACACCCCCGGTGTTCATAATATTATGTCATGTCTTCTTGAATATCAAGGAATATTCGATAAAAACGCAACACGTTGCAGGCCTGCGAGGGAAGCCCCTACCCGCCGCCCTTAAGGGAACGCCACGCAGCAAGCTGTTTATGGGCAGGGCGCTAAAGCCCGAGGATGTTTTTGATGGTCTGTTTCAACTCCCGCGTATCTGCTGATTTGACAACGTAGCCGTCGGACACCCAGCTTGAAAGATCCTGTTTGAACTCACCGTATGCGGAGCAAAGGACGACGGGCTGGTCCTTGTTCGCGTTCTTGATCTCATTCAAGGCCTGGATGCCGTCCATGCCGGGCATCTTAATGTCGAGAACAACGAGATCGAAGCGCCCCTTTTTGAGCTTGTCCAGCGCCTCAAGCCCATTCGAGGCAAGATCTACATCGAACCCTTCCTCTTCAAGTTCCTCTTTAAAAAGCAGCCGTATGTTCTCTTCGTCATCCACCACCAATATTTTTGCGTTCTTCATAAAAGCTCCTCCTTTGTTGTATGATTTTTTACCGGGAGGTATATGATGAACGTTACCCCCTTCCCTGCTACATTTTCTACATCGATGTGACCTTTATGGTTCATGATGATCTTGTTGGAGATGGCAAGCCCCAACCCTGTCCCCCGCTCTTTTGTTGTGAAGAAAGGGTTGAAGATGTTGTCGATGATCGCCGGGTCTATGCCGCCCCCGGTGTCGGAAATAGAGATGGCAACAAAGGACCCGTTCTCGTATGCAGCCTGTTTTGTCTGTATTGTTATGGTGCCGCGGCCGTGCATGGCTTCATGGGCATTTATAAAGATATTGATAAGGACCTGTTTCAGCTGCTGGCTGTCACAGGCAACAAGGGAAAGCCCTTGATTATAGGACCTTGAGATCTCGATCTCTTCCCAGGAGGAGTCTGACGTAAGGAGGTAGAGGATCTCGTCGAGATAGTCGTTGATGTTGCATGTCTCGGCAACAAGAGGTGTTTCTTTGACGTAGTTGAGGACCTCGTTCAGTATGGACTCGAGCCTGGTAACCTCGTTGAGGATGATGCGGATGTATTTGTTTTCGGTTCGGTCGATGTCAACCTGCCTGGCAAGCCTTTTGGTGAACCCTCCGATGATAACAAGGGGGTTTTTTATCTCGTGCGCGATGCTGGCGGTCATTTCGCCGAGGCTCCGGAACTTTTCCTGTTCGATCAACCTCTTCTGTGCGTCGTTTAGTTCCCTCACGGCGTCCCTGAGGCGAGTGTTCAGCAGCGTGTTCTCCAGCCCGCTCGATATGTAATTGGCTATTGTGCTTATAAGGTATTGCCCATCCTCTCCGAGGGCGTAGCTTTGCCCTGTCTTCTCGGCGCATATGGTCAGCGTTCCGAGGACGCGGTTCTTTGATGCGATGGGCGCCGAAAAGAGAGTGTATTTGAAGGAATCTTCATATTCGTCAGGCGCGCAGTCCTTTATCGATACTGCGCGGAGAAGCCGGGTTGCCGCCCCTTCGAGCTCTTCCACGTGGTCCTGGACAGAGGGCTCGATGATCCCGTAGGTAAAGCGCTGGGCGTCGAGCTTCAGGAAGGGGTATCCCAGCATGATGGTAACGAATGTCGCATTCAGCGATTTTGCTATGACCAGGGCTATATTCTTCAGGAGCTCCCGGGGCTCTGCGTTTGATGTAAGCATCTTCCCCAGCTCTGTAAGCGTCGCAAGCTCACTGATCCTTTTCTTGGAAGAGAGGATCAGCTCATAAGAACGGAGTATTCCGCCGACCTCCCGGGAAAGGATGGAGAGGAAGACCTTATCCGCATCGTGGAGGGTATCCCTGCTCACGGCGCACAGGGCAAGCACCCCGTAAAGGTAGCTGTCGTCGGCAAGAGGGAGGAACGCAAAAAGCTTATAGTTCTCGATTCTCCCGTCAAGGTCGGGATAAAAGAGGCAGCCGAACCGGGGCGGGATGTCCCGCTTCGTAAAAAAGAGCGGCGACCGCTTCTGCGCGACGCTTCCCACGACCCCTTCGCCGACGTGGCAGCGATACTGGTTCAGTATTTTAAAAAGGACGCTTTTCTGGTTTGCGTACCTGCAGCTGAGCCTCCTGTCCTTGTCGAAGGTATAAATAATGGCCTCCTCTGCATTCATGTCCCGGGAGATAATATTAAGGATAGAGGTTATGCGCGAAGAAAGCTCAATGTTTGAATGGGAGATCTCAATGATCTTCCCGAGAAGATCAACGGGATTCATGCTTTGCGATTGCTTTTTTATAGAGCCCGACATATTCTTTTGCGGATCTCTCCCAGGAGAAATCTTCTGTCATGCATCTCTTTACGAGGGCCGCCCAGGCCTTTTTGTTCCGGTATAGCGATAAGGCCCTTTCGACGGCGTCGAGCAGGGCCTCTTTTGAGTAATCATGGAACTTGAAGCCTGTCCCCGTGTCGGGCTGCGCTGTGTAGTCTGTGATCGTATCTTCAAGCCCTCCGACTCCCCTCACGACCGGCACCGTCCCGTATTTGAGGCTGTAGAGCTGATTAAGGCCGCAGGGTTCGTACCGGGAGGGCATGAGAAACATGTCTGCGCCCGCCTCAATAAGATGGGCAAGCTTGTTGTCGTAGGCTATCTTGAGGGAGAACGACTTAGGGAATTGTTTTGCAAGCTGCGCGAGGAGGTCGTGGTATTTCCGTTCCCCGGTGCCGAGCACGACATACTGGGCGCCGAGGGCGAGCATTTCCTTCATCGATGACCCTATGAGGTCAAAACCTTTCTGGTCGGCCAGCCTTGAAATGGTGGCAATAAGCGGAACGTCTTCCCGGACAGGCAGCCTGAAGGTGTCCTGGAGGGAACCCTTGCAGATCTTTTTGTTGGCCGGCTTGTCGGCGGTATAGCGAGCCGGGATAAAGGAGTCTTTTTCGGGGTTCCAGTCGTTATAATCGATGCCGTTTACGATGCCGAAGAGGTCATCCTTCCTCGTTTGCAAAATGCCGTCGAGGCCGCAGCCGAACTCTTCTGTCTGGATCTCCTCGCTGTATCTTTTACTTACCGTGTTGACGATATCGGAAAAAACGATGCCGCCCTTGAGGAAGTTGATATTCCCGAAGAACTCAATAAAATCAGGCGTAAAGTATTCCCAGCCGATATTGAGAAGGTGCATGTCATAATGCCAGAATATCCCCTGATACCCGAGGTTATGAATGGTGAGGAGGGTGGAAGCCTTGCTGAGCACAGGATCGTTACCGTAAAGGGTCTTGAGGAATACGGGCGTAAGGGCGGTTTCCCAGTCGTTGCAGTGTATTACGTCCGGGACGTAGCCGGTAACCTTGATGGCTTCGAGAATGCTCTTTGCAAAAAAGACGAACCGCTCGGCGTTGTCAAGATAATCACCATCAGGGGTGCTATAGAGATAATCCCTGTAATAGTATTCGTCTTTTTCAACGAGATAGGCGGTAATTCCGTCGTATTCGCTTTCAACGACCTCCGCATCGATGTACCCCTGGGATATAGGGCAGGAGATCCTGTAGTTTTTATACCTCATGGGAAAGCCTTGCTCCTCGATGCCTTTGTGTTTCGGAAGGATGACCCTTGTCTCAACGCCGAGGCCTTTCAGGGCCTTGGGGAGCGCCCCTGTCACGTCTGCAAGGCCGCCTGTCTTGACAAAAGGGAATATCTCTGGCGATGCGATCAATATTTTCATGGTAACCCCCTATATCTGTGTTTCTTTAAGGTATTCCGTAGCCTCTTCGGGCGGCGTGGGGTTGATGTAAAACCCTGTTCCCCACTCGAAGCCGGCCATCTTGGTTAATCTCGGTATGATCTCTATGTGCCAGTGGTAGTGGGGCACCTGCCCGTTTCCGAAAGGAGCCGTGTGGATAATATAGTTATAAGGCGGTGAATTGAGCACCCTGTCGTACTTCTTGAGGACCGTGGAGAGCGTCTCGGCGAGGGCGAAATAGTCGTCCATCCTCTCGAAGGAAGCAAAGTAGGGTTCATGCTTTTTTGGCAGGATCCAGGTCTCAAAGGGAAAGCGTGATGCATAGGGAGACAGCGCGATACACTTGTCATTTTCAAAAACGACGCGGACGTTGTCCTCTTTTTCCTGGGCGATGATGTCACAGAAGACGCACCTGTCTTTAAACTTATAGTAGTTAAGGCCTCCGTTGATCTCCTCCACGACCCTCCGCGGAACGATCGGAAGGGCAATGAGCTGCGAATGGGAATGGTCAAGCGATGCGCCTGCCACAGAGCCCTGGTTCTTAAAGACCATGATGTATTTTAGCCGCTGGTCCCTTATAAGGTCCAGGATCCTTGCCCTGTAAGCGACAAGCACGCGCTGTATGCCCCCAATGTCCATGTGCGACAGCGTTTCGCCATGATGGGGGGTCTCGATTATGACCTCGTGCGCCCCTACCCCGTTCATTTTGTCATACAGGCCGATCCCTTCCTTGTCGAGGTTTCCCTCGACTCTGAGGGCCGGAAATTTGTTCGGCACGACCCTCAGGGTCCAGCCGGGCCCGTTCTGGGGAGAGCCGTCCTGCCTCGCCGAGTATACTTCAGGAGGGGTCATGTTCTCGTTTCCCTGACAAAGCGGGCACATGGGAGCCTTGGCCGGCGGCGCCTCTTCAACAAAGAAGACGGGCCTCTTGCCTCTTTCCGTGGAAATGATGACCCATCTGTCAATAATAGGATCTTTTCTCAGCTCCGGCATGCGTTACTCCCTGATATTTTGACTTGGTTGGGTACACGTGATATGAATTACGAAAATGATACCCATAAAGGATAATATACCGACTCGCACTATCCCAATTATAACAGTGGGCTTCATCGTTGTAAATATATTAATTTTTCTGTGGCAGAAGATAGCCCTTGACGGGCCCGCCGGCGACCTGGTCTATAAGTACTACGGGCTGGTCCCCCGGGAACTTGCGACGGCGGCAACGACGAGGTGGGACCTTCTTCCTTACAACGCCCTCACAATATTTACGTCCATGTTTCTGCACGGGGGCATCCTCCACCTCGTGGGGAATATGCTCTATCTCTGGATATTCGGGAATAATATAGAAGACGCCCTGGGGCATACGCGTTTCATCCTTTTCTACTTTCTCTCCGGCATCGTTGCGGCTGCCTTCCAGTTTTTCTATGACCCGGCCTCCAGCGTCCCTATGATAGGGGCAAGCGGGGCAGTGTCAGGGGTCCTCGGCGCCTACCTGGTCCTTTACCCCCATGCGAGGATCAAGACCATCCTGATCATCATTATCTTTATCAAGGTCGTTGAGATCCCTGCGGTCTTGCTTTTAACGCTCTGGTTCCTCATGCAGATCCTCTATTCGGGCATGGAAGGGATAGCCTGGTTCGCCCATATCGGCGGGTTCATCTTCGGGCTCGTGACGGCGAAGCTCATGGTCAGAAAGAAACGACGAGCATAGAAAAGAAGAGCAGGGAATAGCAGGTAGTATATCGTATATAGTGAAATGCAGAGAAGAACGTTCGGCGTTGGGCGTTCGGCGAGAAATATAGCCCATGGCGAACTCGATACTGGATACTTGTCGCTGGATGCTGGTTCAAACCAATGACAAGCAACGAGTAACGAGGGACAAGGTAGGAAACCCGTAAGTCGTGAGGTGTAGTATGAGGTTTGATCGCCTCACGCCTGACGCCTCACGCCTCACGAGATTCTTGCTGCCGGCTGAATTTAAAGAGGTTGACGTATAATGAAAGCGCTTCTCATCAACCCTTCCATCTACGATTTTGCTGCCTATAGTTTCTGGTCCAGCCCCCTGGGGCTCCTTTATATAGGGAGCATTCTGCGAAAGAACGGCGCAGAGCTGACCCTTGTCGATTGTATGCGGGTCGTTGAAACGAAAAGAAAAGCGGACGGAAGGGCGCCCTTTGTCAAGGAAAAGGTCCTCAAGCCCGAGGCCCTGAAGGGTGTCAGGAGGCACTACAGAAGATATGGCATTTCACGTGAAACATTGTCCGGGGAGCTCTCTTGCATCGATAGGCCGGACCTTGTTCTTATTACGTCCATCATGACCTACTGGTATCCGGGCACGAAAGAGGCCGTGGAGGCCGCAAGGGAGGTTTTTCCTGGATCCAGGATAGTTGTCGGCGGCATTTATCCGTCGCTCTGCGATGAGCAGGCGAGGCAGCAGCTGCGCATGGCAGACCTTATCGTGAAGCACAACGAGATAGAAACGTTTTACAGATTTGTTGACGATGCATTATCGACGACGCTCAAGTTCAGGCCCTCGATATATGAGCTGGATGCCCTCCCCTACCCCTGTTATGACCTCTATGACGATATACCGTTTGTGCCGCTTCTCACCTCCTTTGGATGTATTTACCGGTGCACCTACTGCGCAACCCCGTATATGCACCCTGCCATCGTGCGAAGAAGCCCCTTCTCGGTATTGGAAGAGATAAAACACTGGCACGGCCACGGGGTGAAGCGGTTCGTCATTTACGACGACAACTTCCTGCACGAAAAGGACCGTTATGCAAAGCCTCTCTTGAGGGGGATAGCGGAACTCCCTTTTCGTATCGATATATTTAATCCGAACGCCGTCAACGCGGCGCTTATCGATGAAGAGCTGGCAGAGCTTTTTTGTTCGTCGGGTTTCCGGGAATTGAGGATCGGCCTTGAGACAACAGATCCGGAGACACAGCGGTCAACGGGCGGCAAGGTCAACACAAGGGTTTTTGAAAAGGCGCTGGCTATCCTCAGGGATGCGGGGTTTGATATGGAGACGGTGAGCGTCTATATCCTCGCAGGCCTGCCTTTTCAAAAGTGGGAAACGGTGAAAGGGGCCATCGACTTCCTCTTTGCCTTAGGCGTCAGGCCCTACTTGGCAGAATATACGCCGATACCGCACACAGAGATGTTCGAGAAATACTGCCGGTTTGCCCGCTACCCCATAACGCAGGACGCCCTCTACCAGAATAATGCGCTCCTCTCCTTTGCGTGGGAAGGGTTTACCGAAAAGGATCTTCGCTATTTGAAGCAATACGTTAGAGAAAAAAGATCGCCCGGATAACCTGCCGGCGCCACTACTGGATGAGGTAGTTCTGGAGCTTTTGATAGCTCACAAAGTCCGAGTCCACAAATGATGCCCCGACTTCCTTTACGTCTTCTTCGGAAGGTATTACCCTGTGGACAGTGCATTGCATCTTGAGGGGGATCTTTTCGTTGGGCAGGGTAAAAAGAGTGCCGATGTTAGCTGCTTCGTCGACCCTGGCATCGTAGGGAATGAGGATCCGGATCCCGCCGAGGGATATATCAACGATGGTTCCTGGCTGCAGTGCCTGTTCCTCGGAGTTGTCTTTATACACAAAGGTCGGTAATGATACCGGTTTCCGCGGATAACGCCGCCTTTCCTTTTTAAGGCTCTGCAAAACCTTTTTTTGTTTCAGAAAGTCATAAAGTATCGTCTCGATGACTGACGACAGGGAGCGTCTTTCTTCAGCGGCGATCTTTTCAAGAGAAGTACGAAGATCATCGCTGGTGCGGAAACATATTGTGAGTTCCTTTCTCATTACCTTCACCCCTGCTTCTTAATTATTTTTTTCACTTCTCAAGCCTCATAAAAAAGGCTCTTATCGTACAACAATTTTTATACTTCGTTACCGTCCCGCCACCGATAGATTGACTTTCTCAGATATATTAACATGTTATACATACTAAAACAGCTTGTCAAGCATTTTTTTCTATTACCGGGGCTCACGTCGCCCCCTCCAGCAGCAAAGCTGCCGGAGCCTCCCCCCTCTCGCGAGCTGCGCTCGCTGGTATTTTACTCTCCGCTTTCTTCCTTACCGGGGCTCACGTCGCCCCCTCCAGCAGCAAAGCTGCCGGAGCCTCCAACACCCGCAAGCGGGTACCCGGCCCGAGAACTTGCTGCGGGGCAACATTGTTCCCTCTCCCCTGGCGGGAGAGGGTCAGGGTGAGGGGGCATGATCATGACCTTTCTATCCTCTGATACTCCGCTGCTTGCGGCGGGGCAGTTCATTTGGCCGTCGGCGGCCGACATCCGTTTTTTGATGAACAGTTTTCTTTATTCTATGATAAGATGTTTATCTGTCAGGGAACATGCGCGTATACATAACATGCGCGTATACATTATGTACGCGCCGATGCGTATTGTGAAAAGAAAGGATGAACGATGAAGATATTTGTTACCGGCGGGGCCGGATATATTGGCAGCCATGTTGTGAAATTGCTGGGAGAGGCAGGCCACGATATCCTCGTCCTCGATAATCTTTCCACGGGGCATGAATGGGCGGTATTGTACGGAAGGCTGCTGCAGGCTGACCTTGCCGATAAAGCCGTTGTCCGTGACAGCCTCAGCACGTTCAGGCCCGATGCGGTGATCCATTTTGCAGCATCGATCCAGGTGGAAGAGTCGGTGCGTGAGCCCCTAATGTATTACAGGAACAACGTGGCCAACACCCTGAACCTGCTCGAGGCCATGGTCGAGGCCGGCGTAACGCGCTTCATCTATTCCTCGACCGCTGCGACGTACGGGATACCCGAAAAGATGCCTGTCGACGAAACGGCGCCGCTTAAGCCCATCAACCCCTACGGCGCTTCGAAAGTGATGGTGGAGCAGGCGCTCACGGACCTCGCCCAGGCAAAGGATTTCAAGTATGTTGCCTTGCGGTATTTCAACGTTGCCGGCGCTTCTTCTGACGCCAGGATAGGGCAGGCGTACGCAGAGGCAACCCACCTCATCACCCGGTCGTTGAGGGTCGTAAAAGGCGAGTTCGACAAGCTCTTTATCTACGGGACAGACTACCCCACGCCGGACGGCACGTGTATCAGGGACTACGTCCACGTAGAGGACCTCGCCATGGCGCACCTTTTAGCCCTGCGCTACCTCATGGAGGCCGGCGCATCGGATATCATGAACTGCGGGTACGGGCACGGTTTTTCTGTTCGCGAGGTCGTCGAGGCTGCGAAGATGGTGACCGGCGTCGACTTCGCCGTTGAAGAAACGGCGAGACGGGCCGGCGACCCGCCCGCGCTTATCGCGGACAGCACGAAGCTGAGACGCACAACAGGATGGGAACCGGCACATGATGACCTGCGACATATAATAAAAACAGCCTGGGAATGGGAAAAGAAACTTCCCCGATAAGGAGCGCTTATGAAACGGGCATTGATCACCGGCATTACCGGCCAGGATGGTTCCTACCTCGCCGAATATCTTCTCTCAAAAGGATATGAGGTCCACGGCCTCATCCGCCGCGCGAGCACCTTCAACACGGGAAGGATCGACCACATCTACGCCGATCCCCACACGCCGGGGGCGCAGCTCTTTCTCCATTACGGCGACCTCTCCGACTCCGGCCAGCTCATAGAGCTCATCTATAACATCAAGCCGGAGGAGATCTACCACCTCGGCGCCCAGAGCCATGTGAGGGTCAGCTTTGATACCCCCGAATACACGGGCGACATTACGGGTCTCGGCACAACGAGGATCCTCGAGGCGGTCCGGCGAAGCGGCATTTCAACGAGGTTCTACCAGGCGTCGTCCTCAGAGCTTTTTGGAGCGGCGGCCCCTCCCCAGAACGAGAGAACGCCCTTCTATCCGAGAAGCCCTTACGCGGCGGCAAAGATCTACGCATACTGGATGGCGGTGAACTACCGGGAAGGATACAACCTCTTTGCATGCAACGGCATCCTCTTCAACCATGAATCGCCGAGGCGCGGAGAGACCTTTGTCACGAGAAAGATCACCCGCGGCCTGGCGAACATCCTCGAGGGAAACCAGAAAAGGATCTACCTCGGGAACATCGACGCAAAAAGGGACTGGGGCTTTGCCCCGGAATATGTGGAGATGATGTGGCGCATGCTCCAGCAGGAAAGGCCTGACGATTACGTCATAGGCACGGGCGAGAGCCATTCCGTACGGGAATTCATCGAGACCGCCTTTTCCTATGCAGGGGTCGAGATCGTCTGGCAGGGCGAGGGGACAGGGGAAAAAGGGATCGTGGGCTCCGTGAGCTCCGCCCCGGCCTCAGGGCTGCGGACAGGGAGCACGGTTATCGAGATCGATAAGCGGTATTTCCGCCCCACCGAGGTGGACTTCCTTCAGGCGGACATCACCAAGGCAAGGACGACGCTCGGCTGGCAGCCCCGCATCACCTTCGGGGAACTCGCAAAAACCATGGTCGACTACGACCTGAAGATGATAGGCGTGGCCCCGAAAGGCGAAGGGATCGAGACCTGCAGGACGAAAGGCTTCTGCTACACCGATCACGCCTACTCGTTCTACGAGAAGATACGGGAAGGGAAGTGAGCTCCGCCATGGATCTGAAGAAGAAGAGGATCGCCGTCACCGGCGGCAAGGGCTTCCTCGGAAGACACCTTCTTGCCAGGCTGAAGGAGCGAGGCTGCAGGCATGTCGCCGTAGCAGACCTCCCTGAATTTAATCTGATCCATATAAGGGACGTGAGGCGCATGTACAGGGAGCTTAAGCCGGACGTGGTGATACACCTTGCGGCAAAGGTTGGCGGCATCGGCTTCAACCAGCAAAACCCTGCGTCGCTCTTTTATGAGAACGCCATGATGGGCATCCAGCTCCTCCACGAGGGATATGCCCGCCACATCGACAAGTTTGTCGCCCTCGGCACGATCTGTGCGTACCCGAAATTCACCCCTGTCCCGTTCAATGAAGATACTATCTGGGACGGCTATCCGGAAGAGACGAATGCGCCTTACGGCCTCGCAAAGAAGATGATGCTTGTCCAGTCCCAGGCGTACCGGCAGCAATATGGGTTTAACTCGATCTTCCTGTTGCCCGTCAACCTCTACGGGCCTGGGGACAATTTCCGCTTCGCGTCTTCCCACGTGATCCCCGCCCTCATCCGGAAATTCCACCTCGCAAACCTGCTGTCAAGGGGAGACCTCCATGGTATCGTGAACGATTTCCTCCGGAATAAAGATGGGGAAGCAACAATTCGTAATTCGAAATTAGTAATTCGCAAAACATCCTCTGTCGAGGACATCCTCGCTATTCTCAAATATTATGGCATCTCCTATTCACGAATTAGGACTCACGAATTGCGAGATGTTACCGTTGAGATCTGGGGCACCGGCAAGGCAACCAGGGAATTCTTCTATGTCGAAGACGCTGCCGAAGCGATCGTCCGTGCCGCGGAGGCGTATGACAAAAGCGAACCCGTGAACATCGGCGCCGGATTCGAGATATCCATCAAGGACCTCGTCGCCCTGATCGTGAAGCAAGCGGGGTTCAAGGGCGACGTCCTCTGGGACGCGACAAAACCCGACGGCCAGCCGCGCCGCATGCTCGACACGAGGCGGGCAGCAAAAGAGTTCGGGTTCAAGGCAAGAACGAACTTCCACAAAGGCCTCCGGAAGACGATCGAATGGTACAGGCAACATGTTCAATGAAGGCCGCCTTAGGTTTGACAGGCAGAGGGAAAACCATTACAATGAAGAAGAGCGAGAGTGGCGGAAATGGCAGACGCACTGGACTTAGGATCCAGCGGGTAACACCGTAGGGGTTCAACTCCCCTCTCTCGCATTGCCTTGACTATCAGTGGCTCACAGCTTTTTCCCGCGCGGTTGGTTTTTCCT
>JAKQBZ010000193.1 GCA_029559435.1 Deltaproteobacteria bacterium
TCTCGGTCTGGCCGTAGATCTGAGAGACGGTGATGCCTTTCTTTGCGCAATCCTCCAGGAGCGACGGGGGAACCCTTTCGCCGCCCGTATAACAGACCCTCAGGGAAGAGAGGTCATATTTATCAATTTCGCATTGTTCAAGGATGAACCTGAGCACCGTGGCGGCTATTTCAAGAATGGTCACCTTATGCTTTTCGACGGTGGCCAGTATCTCCTCCGGGCTGAACCGCCCCTTCATGATAAGCGTGCCGCCCTTATAGATCATGGGGCATAGCTCAACAAGCAGCCCGCCGGAGTGGAACATGGGCCTGGGGGCAAGCATGATGTCATATGGCGTAAGGCCATAATAAATGTTCGCATTCAGGGCGTTGAAGAACGTCTTTCTGTGTGACAGGATTGCGCCCTTGGGGGCACCCGTGGTTCCCGAGGTGTACATAATGATGAGGGCATCCTCTCCGCCGGCAGGTTCATCCACGGCGGGCTCGCTCACAGACTGTTGTTCCATCACCTTGGCTTCATAGCCTTTTGCCCATGCCGGGGGGGTTCCCAGGCACAGGTAATGACCTTTTTTGATCGGAAGCTTCTCGACCAGGGGCTCCAGCACGCCCGCGAAGGCCTCCCCGAAGATAAGCACCTCCAGCCCGCTGTCTTTTATGATATATTCAAGCTCGGCGCTGACCAGTCGTGTATTCAAGGGAACAAGGATGGCCCCGGTCTTTGCCAGGGCAAAAAAGATCTCAACGAGCTGATAGGTGTTGTACATGAGCACGCCTACCCTGTTGCCCTTGCGGATGCCCATCCCCTGCAGCATATGCGCGGTCCGGTTTATCCGTTCGTTCAGGTCCTTATATGTGAATGTATTGCCTTCATAGATAATGGACGGCTTGTCCGGCTTCAAAGAAGCCCACTTTGTCACCCAGTTGCCAACGTTTACATCGCTAACGCTCATTTCCTGTCTCCTCTGTTTATATTATTTTCCCATCATCATAGTTGGCAGCCATGTCGCCATAGACGGAAAAAAGCACAAAAGTATCAGAAAAAAACACATGATGGCGAGAAACGGCCATACGCCCCAGTACACCTCACCCAATTTTGAATCAGGGACAATGGTGTTGATCACAAACAGGTTGAGCCCGACAGGCGGCGTGATCAATGCCAGCTCCATGTTGACGGTGAGGAACACGGCAAACCAGATAGGGTCTATTCCCAGGTGGAGCACAACCGGGTAGAGTATGGGCACCATGAGGACCATTATGGTCACGCACTCCACGAAGCACCCCAAAAAGAGGATAAGAAAGAATGACCCGAGGAGGAACTGCCACGCCGTCACCTGGTGCTCTACCATCGCGTTGATGATGGTTTGCGGGAGCTGCAGCACGGTCACCACGTAGCCGAAGATCATCGCCCCCACCACAATGAGCAAAACCATGCAGCTTGTCTTGACGGTCTCGAGGAGCACGTCGATCATGTCCCTGACGGAGAGCCTTCTTTTAACGAGGGAGACGATAAGCGCATAGACGGCGCCGACCCCTGCGGCCTCGGTCGCGGTGAAGACGCCCATATAGATCCCCACCATGATGATGGGGATGATGAGCAGGCTCCAGAAGGCCTGGCGCGCGGCCTTGAACCTCTCCGGCCAGGTGTATACCAGGTCGCTTTTATACCCTGCCTTCCACGAGAAAAGGATCGAGTAGATCATAAACATGGAGGCGAGAAGGAGCCCGGGGATGATGCCGGCAATAAAGAGCCGCCCGACCGATTCATCCGTAAGGGCGCCATAGAGGATAAAATTGAGACTGGGGGGGATAAGGATGCCGAGGGTGCCTCCTGCGGCGGTAAGGCCAAAGATGAATTTTCTTTGATATCCGGCGCGGAGCATTTCAGGCAGGACCAGCATTCCGACGGTGGCGGCGGTGGCCACGCTGGAGCCGGAAATCGCGGCGAAGATCGTGCAAAAGCAGACGGTGACAATGGACATGCCCCCGTGAAATTGACCGATGAACCGGTTCAATACATTGTATATTTCGTCGCTTAGCCTGCCCTTGATCATGATGTTGCCCATGAGGACATAGAGCGGGATAGCGATGAGGGTAAAGCTGTTCAGGCCCCCATACATGACATTTGGAAGGGTAACAAGCGTCTTTTCGATACCGAGGGTGAGCAACATGCCGAGGGTGCCCGCGATGCTCAGCGAAAAGGCAACCGGCACGCCTACTACCAGCAGTCCTACGAAGAGAAGGAAAAGGAGGAGCGTGGTCATCTGCCCCTCCTTCTGAAAGCGCTATACTGCCCGGCCGTTTCCCTGATGAGCTGGATGAGGATGAGGACGCCTCCAAATACGACGGCGGCGAGCGGGATGGCAAGGGGCCAGCGCAGGTAGGACATGGTAACATCGTTGAGCTGGTAAGCCGTCACGGTCTCCCTGTAGGTTGTCCATGTGGCAAACGCCCAGAAAAAGAATGCGAGAGCGTTGCAAAACGCCTTCATCACAAAAGAAAGGAGCGGGTACTTCGCCAGCCACTCGACGAGGAATTCTACCCGCACGTGCTTTCCCTCCCTCATGGTAAATGCCGAGCCGATGTATGCTGCGTAAATGATCAGGAAGAGGGTCAGGTCAAAGGTCCACTCTGTCGGTTCCCGAACGACGTATCTCATCACCACCTCGAAGGCAACGAGAATCGCTGTGATCAGTACAAAGATACCGCTAAGAACGCCGCCCCCAAAGATCAGGCCATTAAAGACACCGCTTGAGCCCTTGCGAACCATAGATACATTCCTCCCTTCCTGGGCCGTATACTGGCAAAACAGCCCTTAATGCTTCAGATTCTTGTTAATCCATTCCAGCGTCTTCTTGCCGTCAGCGCCGGTCCGTTTCAGCCATTTGTCGATAACGGCCTTCTGTCCTGCGTCTGCCCATGCCTTTTTGTCTGCGGCAGTAAGCTCATAGACTTTCAGCTTGGTCCTGATAAATTTTTCCGCCGCAGCGTCTTCCTTGGCGGTTTCCTTCAATACGTAGGCCTGGTGGTCCTTGCCGACGTCGATGAGCACCTGCTGGATGTCTTTGGGCAGGCTGTTGAAGAATTTAAGGTTGACCATCACCGGCCACAAAGAGTACGCGGCGTAGGTAAGGGTGCCGTGCGAGGTCGTTTCGTACCACTTTCTTTCTTTAAGGGATGTGACCCCCGAGCTGGCACAGTCGATCGTCTTTCTTTGCAGGGCCTCGTACACCTCTGCAGAAGCGAAAACCACGGGAGAGGCGCCGAAGGCCTTGGCGAGGTCTGCACCCATATTCGTATTGCACCGTATCTTGAGCCCTTTGAAATCTTCGGGCTTTATGAGCGGCTTGTGGGAGCAAAAGGACATGTTCTCTCCGTATGCCGAGAAGGCGATCGTCTTAACGCCGACCCTTTCCATCTGTTTGCGCATCATCTCTCCCGGCTCTCCCTCCCAGAGCTTCACCACATCATCATAGCTGTTGAACAGAAAAGGGATGTCTACGACATCAAGCAGGGGCACAGGCCCTGTGAACATGGCAGCCGGGGTGGTGCCCATTTCGGCTGCCCCGCTCATGACCGCCTTTAAAAGCTCCATTGCCTTGTAAAGCTGTCCTCCGGGATAGACCTCCACCTTTACCCTGCCCTTTGTTCTTTCCTCGATCATCTTTGCCATTCTGAACTCTGCCTTGGTGAGCAGATGGGTTGCCGGAAGCTGAGTGGCATACCGTATCTTGATCTGCTTCTCCTGGGCAAAGACCTTGACGCTGCCGACGGCTATCAAGGCAAAGCCGATAAGACAGACCACCAGTACATTCAGCATGCTTGTTTTCTTCATTTATTCCCTCCCTATTCTTTTAATAGAAAAAATGGGGCACAAGTACCCCATCGGTTCTGCATCCTTAGACAACAGACGGCTCCTGGAACTCTCCGAACACATCCCGGAAGACACGGGCCATCTCTCCCACTGTCGCATAGGCCTTGCAGCAATCAACCAGATAAGGCATGACGTTTGTGCCTGATCGTGCCGCTTCCTCCAGTGCGGTAAGGGTCTTTGTAACTTCACGGTTGTTCCTCTCCCTCTTAAGGGCGCGGAGATTTTCTATCTGTTTTTCTGCCGATTCTGCGTTGTACTCGTGAAGCTCAACCTCCATCTCTTCTTCTTCGGCATAAATGTTGACGCCGACCTTGAGGAGCTCACCGCTCTGGATCCCCTTTTCAAACGCGTATGCCTGCTGCGCCACGGCCCTCTGGGCATAACCGGTGGTCACGGCCTGAATGATCCCTCCGACCTTTTCGATCCTGGCTATCTCTTCCTCGATCCTCTGCTCCATCTCTTTTGTGATGGTTTCGATGAAATAACTTCCTGCAAGGGGATCAACGGTATCGCGAAGCCCCATTTCGTCCATTAAAAGCTGCAAGGTCCGAAGAGATAGGATGGCAGCGTGAGGTGTGGGGATCGTATAGGCCTCATCGTAGCTGCAGAGGCCTGTGGTCTGTGCGCCGGAAAGTGCGGCAGCCATGGCGTAATACGCGCCCCGCATGATATTGTTCTCCGGCTGCGCCTTTGTCAGCCCTCCGCCGCCGCCGCCGAACATGCCGCGCATGAACATATTCGAACTCTTTTTTACGCCGTACCTTTCCTTCAGGTTCCGGGCCCACAGCTTTCTGCCCGCCCTGAACTTTGCCACCGTCTCCCAGATGTTGCCGAATATGTCCAGGTTAAACGAAAACCGGCCGACAAACTGATCAATGTCGTATCCCCTCTTCAGCACGTTATCGATATAGGCGTTTGCTATGAGTATGGCGTAGGCGATCTCCTGGGCAACCGTGGCCCCGGATTCACGTATATGATACCCGCTGATGCTGACAGGGTTCGTCTTCGGCATGGCCTTGATCGAATGCTCGATGGTGTCGCCAATCAGTTTGACCGCGGGCTCCACGGGAAAGATCCATGCCCCTCTTCCGATCATCTCTTTGAGGATGTCATTCTGCGGCGTCGCCGATATCACATCGGCAGAAAAACCATACTTTTCCGCCGTAGCCTGGTACATGGCCAGCATGATGGAGGCCACCGCATTGATGGTAAGGCCGGCGCCGATCCGTGCCAGGTCGATCCCCTCGAAGGCGATCTCAAAATCACGGAGGCTGTCGATGGCCATGCCAACCCGGCCCACTTCCCCTTCTGCCATGGGGTCGTCGGAGTCATAGCCCATCTGGGTCGGCAGGTCAAAGGCAACGTTCAGCCCTGTCTGGCCGTGGGAAATAAGGAGCTTGAACCGCTCATTCGTCTCGGCGGCCGTGCCGAATCCTGAATACTGCCTCGTGGTCCAGACCCTGCTCCTGTATCCTTCAGGGTGTATGCCCCGGGTAAAAGGATATACGCCGGGCTCGGCCAGATCCTTTTCATATGAGAACCCCACGCGCTCCAGGTCCTCCGGGCTGTAAACGGCCTTTACGTTAATTCCGGACGGGTAGTCCACCTGAACGATCCGCCCTTTTTCGTCTTTTGTGTATCTTGCTACTCCCATACTTTACTCCTTCACTTCCTGTATCCTGTCCGGAGGCCGGACGGTTCAGGGCCGGTTAAGAATGCGGTACATTCTCTTTCAAAAAAGCCACAATATCATCGAAAGACGCTCCGCCGGGAAAAACTCCGGCCACGCCGATCTCCTTCAGTTTCGGGATATCCCTGCTCGGGATCACTCCCCCTACAACAACCATCTTGTTGCCAATGCCCTGCTCCCGGGCCTTCTGCAAAAGCTTGGCCGTGAGAGATATGTGCGCGCCGCTCATAATGGAAAGGCCGATCACGTCCACGTCCTCCTGGATCGCCGTACGAACGATCTGGTCGACGGTCTTGTGAAGGCCGGTATAGACAACCTCCATCCCCGCATCCTTCAACGCCTGGGCTACCACTTTTGCGCCGCGGTCATGTCCGTCAAGGCCCGGCTTGCCTACTAAAACTCTTATTCTCTTTTCCAATGACCTACCTCCGTCTCGAAAGACTTCTTTGTTTTTTAAATTTTGACCCCTTTCAAGGCCGTTGTCAAGATAAAAATATCACTAAATGATAAATTATCATAAAATATGATATTTTTGTGTTACAAAAAAACTGCTGCGCGGTTCTTATGGGGCGGCCCTATTTTTTCAAATTCTCTATTAGGGCATGCATTTTATGGTATAGTGTTTCTTTCTAACAAACAAAGGGAGGCGACAAAGTGAACAGGCAGACGGTCTTTTTCATATTTACGGTTTTTTTATTGTTAGGCTTAACGCTGTCCAGCCTTGTCTCGGCAGAGGCAGTGGAGGACGGCTTTAAGAAGATGTTCCCCAGGCACCGGTTCGACCTCATCAGGAAGTCGGAGATAAAGGGTGCCTATGAGGTCATAAAGGGCACCGACATCGGCCTTTTTTTCCCGGAGCCAGGGTATCTGATCATCGGCGATTTTGCGATGATCGACAGGGACGGCAAGAATGTTGCGGAAAAGAAGAGGAACGAGTTCTTCCTTGCAAAAACAAGAACGCTCCCCCTCGATAAGGCGTTGAAGATCGGCAGCGGAAAAAACACCGTTATCGAGATCACCGACCCTGACTGTCCATATTGCAGAAGGGCGGCGGCGTTCTTTGAGAAGCGGAGCGACGTGACAAAATATGTCTTTTTTCTTCCCCTGCCCTATAACAAGGACGCGGAAAACAAGATAAAATATATCTTCTGCGCCGGGGATAAGGCAAAGGCGTATTACGAGGCGATGCAGGGAAAGCTCGACAACCGGAAATACGAGGCATGCAGCAGGCAGGATGCCGTCGACCTCTTGCAGACCCACAAAGATATCACGACCAAGCTCGGCATCAGCGGCACGCCTTCTTTCATCATCAACAACAGTACGGTAGTCGTCGGGGCAGACCTGCAGAAGATAGAAGGGGCGTTAAAAGCAAAATAATTCTGGTGATATTACGCTTATGAACAAGGTATTTATTGAGAGGCTTCCCGAAACAAAAGAGATGGACGGCGCGAAGAGGTGGAGCGAGGAGCGCGGGGAGTTCGCACAGATCTCGTACCGGGAGGCTATCGGTCATGTTG
>JAKQBZ010000218.1 GCA_029559435.1 Deltaproteobacteria bacterium
CATGGTAAGGCCAAGGAGTATAAGGAAACCTTTCAGGTCCAGGTGGTCTTTAGCCATTGCCCCTTCCTCTGTCTTTGTTTTTAATGACTGCCGGAAGCTTCATCACAATATTCTATACAACTATGGTTCTGCGGCTGTCAAATTATTCTCAAAGCGTTCTTGACCCGCACATTCCCTTGACTTATCCGATATCTGTGCTATTAAAACATATAACGTCCCAAAAATAATGAAAGTCGAAAGGAGGTTGTTATGCCGGAAAGCGTCTATATCGTTAACGAGATCGTGGGTACCAGCGACAAATCATGGGAAGAGGCAGCAAAGAAGGCCATAGAGACCGCCGGAAAAAGCGTCAAGGATCTCCGCATCGGTGAGGTGGTAAAGCAGGACGTGACGGTAGAGAACGGGAAGGTGACAAGCTACAGGGTAAGGCTCAATATCTCATTCAAGTACCACGCGAAGAAATAGCAGCATCTGAAAAAGTTCAGCAAAGGGGAAGGGGAGGTTGAAGACATAGCATTTCGATGCTGTGGAGATCTCGAGGGCGGTCAGCTTCCGCTGATGTATTTTTTCAGGAAGGCGCCGGTGTGGCTGGAGGGCGATTCCATGACCTCTTCCGGCACACCCTTTGTGATGATCCTGCCGCCCTTGTCGCCTCCTTCCGGCCCGAGGTCTACGATGTAGTCGGTGCACTTTATAACATCGAGGTTGTGCTCTATTACGACCACGGAATTTCCCCTCTCGATAAGTTCTGCAAGGACATGGAGAAGCTTTTCTATATCCACGAAGTGGAGCCCGGTCGTCGGTTCGTCGAGGATGTAGAGGGTCTTTCCCGTGTCTCTTTTCGACAGCTCCCGTGAAAGCTTTATCCGCTGGGCCTCTCCGCCCGACAAGGTTGTCGCCGCCTGCCCAAGCCTGATGTACCCGAGGCCTACCTCGTTGAGCACCTTCAGCTTGCCTTTGATGTGCGGCAGCGCATCGAAGAACTCCATTGCCTGCGTAACGGTCATCTCGAGGACGTCGGCGATACTTTTTCCTTTGTATCTGATCTCAAGGGTGTCCCGGTTATACCTCTTGCCCTTGCAGGCATCGCAGACGATGTAGACGTCGGGCAGGAACTGCATCTCGATCTTTACAAACCCTTCGCCGGCGCATGTCTCACACCTGCCGCCTTTCACGTTGAAGCTGAAACGGCCCTCTTTATATCCCCTGATTCTTGATTCAGGAAGTTTTGCGAAGAGCTCCCGTATGTGGGTAAAGACGCCGGTATAGGTTGCAGGATTGGAGCGCGGCGTCCTTCCTATCGGAGACTGGTCGATGTCGATGACCCTGTCGATGGCCTCATGCCCTGTTATTCCTTCCGATTCTCCGGCCCTGTCTTTCGACCTGTAGAGCTTTTGTTTCAGGAGCGGGTAGAGGGTATCTACGATAAGGCTGCTCTTCCCCGAGCCAGATACGCCCGTGATTGCAGTAAATACGCCGAGGGGGATATTGACGTCGATATTCTTGAGGTTATTTACCCGCGCGCCCTTGATCTTCAGAAATCCCTTTGGCCTTCTCCTCTTCTCAGGAACATGGATCTCGCGCCTCTTTGACAGGTATAGCCCCGTAATGGAATCGGCGTGTTTCGAAAGTTCACCCGGCGTGCCCTGGAAGACGAGGTTGCCTCCGTTCTCACCGGCGCCGGGCCCGAGATCGACAACGTAATCTGACGACACGATCGCGTCATGGTCGTGCTCCACTACGATTACCGTGTTATCGAGATCCCGCAGCCTTCTCAGCGTATTGAGAAGCCGTTCGTTGTCGCGCTGGTGGAGGCCTATGCTCGGCTCATCGAGAACATAGACAACGCCTGTAAGGCCTGAACCGATCTGCGTGGCAAGGCGTATCCTCTGGGATTCTCCCGCAGAGAGCGTAGCGGAGTTCCGGCTTAAGCTGATGTAATCGAGGCCGACATCGATAAGGAATTTCAGGCGCGAGACGATCTCCTTCAGGATAGTGCGCGCGATCTCCTTTTCCTTTTCAGTAAGCTTGATGGAATGGAAGAACTTCGAGCATTCGGTGATCGTCATCCTCGCTACCTGGTCGATATTGAGATCGTTGATCCTGACCCAGAGCATCTCCTTCTTGAGCCTTGCGCCGTTGCACACCGGACAGGGGATGAGGTTGATGAACCGCTCGAGCTTCTCTTTTTCGTAATGGTCCGCCCTGTTCCATTCCCGCTCAAGCTCGCCGATGACCCCTTCGAAGGGTTTTTTTATGAAATCCCGCCTGGACCCCCTGTCGGAATAGAACTCGATCTGCTCACCCTTTGAGCCGTAAAGGATCGCCTCCTGCACTGCCTGCGGCAATTGCCTGAAAGGTTTCCTGATGTCTATCTTGTAATGGTTGACGAGCGCCTCGAGAAAAGGCATGAAGTGTACCGGGTTTTTCTCGCCCCAGGGGACAACGGCGCCGTCACGAAGGGAAAGGTCGTGGTTGGGGATGATAAGCGCGGGGTCAAAATATTCCTTCACGCCGAGGCCGAGGCATGCCGGGCAGGCGCCGTAAGGATTGTTGAAGGAGAACATCCTCGGTGCGATCTCGGGGTAGCTGATGCCGCAGTCAGGGCAGGCGAATTTTTCGCTGAAGACCATAGTGTCTTTTTCGGCCTCTACCTTGATGATGCCGCCCGCCTTGTTGAGCGCCAGTTCCACCGCCTCGAAGAGCCTTCTTTCAATGCCATCGCGGATGGTGATCCTGTCGATGATGACATCGATATCGTGCTTCTTGTTCTTGTCGAGCTCGATATCGTCGGCGAGATCAACGATCTTTCCGTTTAGCTTTATCCTTGTGAATCCCTGTTTTCTCAGCTCGTCGATCTCCTTCCGGTATTCGCCTTTTCTTCCCCGGACGATCGGCGCAAGGATGGTGAGGTTTTTTCCTGTGCCGAGCGAAAGGATGGTATCGACGATCTGGGGGGCGTGCTGGCTCTTGATCTCTTTTCCGCAGCCGTAGCAGTAAACGTGCCCGATCCTCGCGAAGAGAAGCCTCAGGTAATCGTATATCTCTGTTACTGTCCCGACGGTGCTCCGGGGGTTCTTGCTGATATTTTTCTGTTCAATGCTGATGGCGGGCGACAGCCCTTCTATGTAGTCCACGTCAGGTTTTTCCATGAGCTCAAGGAACTGGCGTGCATAGGAAGAGAGGGATTCAACATACCGCCGTTGTCCCTCGGCATAGATGGTATCGAATGCAAGCGTTGACTTGCCGGAGCCGCTTGGCCCGGTAATAACGACCATCTTGTTCCTGGGGATCGTAACGTCGATATTTTTGAGGTTGTGCTCCCTTGCGCCTTTTACGAATATTCTATCCATATGTAGGGGTTAGAGGCCAGGCTTAACCGCCATATTGTAGCAGAAAACAGCAGGCATTGCAAAACATAGAAGAGAGTGGAGGGGGCGACGTAAGCCCCAGAATGAAATATTCTTTAGCGAGTTCATGAGCGAGAAGGGGAGGCTCCACGGACTTTGTTCGTGGAGGGGGCGACGTAAGCCCCAGTAATAGGTTGACAGATAAGGTTATCGTTGCTATAGAACATTTATATTGCCTTTTTTACTATAGAAAAGGAGGTGGGTGTATGGAACAGAAAGGGAATGACAAGGGCTGGAACCCTTACATTGCAGGGTTCCTGACGGGGCTGCTCCTCATTGCCTCCGTCTGGTTCACAGGGAAATATGTGGGGGCATCAACTACGTTCGTCCGTTCGGCAGGTTTCATAGAAAAGGTCTTTGATGCAGAACGGGTAGGGGCGATGGAATATTTCAAAAAGGAGGTTCCGAAGGTCGACTGGCAGTTCCTTTTTGTGATCGGCATCTTTATAGGTTCCCTTATCGCTTCAACAACGTCGAAAACATTCCGACAGCAGTGGGTGCCCGATATGTGGCATGCCCGTTTCGGGCCAAATAAGGCAAAGCGGGCTGTCGTTGCTTTCCTGGGCGGCGCCATCGCCATGTACGGCGCCCGCCTTGCCGACGGGTGACCGAGCGGCCACGGGCTGAGCGGTTCGCTCCAGCTGGCTGTCAGCGGTTATATATCATTGATATGTTTTTTTGTCGGCGGTGTTGTTGTTGCAAAGATGCTCTACAGGGGAGGTGAGGGAAAATGAGCCAGCTCGTATACGGATTGGTTACAGGCGTCATTTTCGGATTTTTCCTCCAGAAAGCACGGGTCATCCGTTATGATAAGCAGGTCGCCGCGCTTCGCTTCATGGACATGACGATCGTGAAGTTCATGTTCACCTCGGTCCTCGTTGCGATGGTGGGCGTCTATCTCCTCAAAGACCTGGGCATCGTTAACCTCTCGTTGAAAACAACCGTGCTGGGCGGCAATATCATCGGCGGCCTTATCTTCGGCATCGGCTGGGGGCTGCTCGGTTATTGTCCCGGCACGCAGCTCGGCGCCCTCGGCGAAGGGCGTTGGGACTCGATCTGGGGCCTTATAGGGATGCTTGTGGGAGCCGGCATTTTTGCCGAGATGTTCCCGTTCCTGAAGAATACGGTGCTGACGTGGGGCAACCTCGGCAAGATCACGATCCCGCAGATCCTCGGAATAAACCACTGGATCGTTATTGTCGCCTTCGTGATCATCGGCATCCTTATGTTCAGGTGGTTTGAGAAGAAGGGATTATAATAACCAATGACCAATAACCAAGCTCCAATTAATCACCAATATCCAATATCCAAAAAGAGATGTTATGGCAGTTTTGTTTGGTTATTCACTCATTGGTGATTGGGTATTAATTGGTGATTGATGTTTGGTTATTGGTTATTTTAAAAGCAAGGAGAATGCTATGGGCAAGGAAAGGCTGGTCGTTATAGGCGGCGTGGCGGCTGGAATGAGCGCTGCCAGCAGCTACCGGAGGTTGAAGCCTGAGGCGGAGGCGGTCGTTCTTGAGAAGGATTATTTTATATCCTATGGCGCGTGCAGCCTCCCTTACTACGTGTCCGATGATGTGAAGGATTTTCAGGACCTCATATCGCTGACGCCCAAGGTAGCCACGGAAGAACGGGGCATAACGGTGCTTACGAGGCACGAGGCGACCGCGATCGACTTCAACAAAAAAGAGGTATCTGTCAGGGACCTCGATAAAAATGAGGAAACAAAGATTTCCTATGATAAGCTTGTTATCGCAACCGGCGGCCTGCCAGTGAAGCCTCCTCTGCCGGGCATCGACCTGCAGAATGTCTTTACCATACGAACCCTTATTGACGGAATAGAGATGAAAAAGTTCATCGACGAATGGGGCTCATTTCAGGTTTGCGTCGGCTCGCCCGAGTGTTTTTACGTAAACCGTTTTGGTGCGGAGAAGCGGACCATGAAGGCGGTCATCGTTGGCGGCGGGTATATCGGCATGGAGATGTGCGAATCCTTGCGCAAGAGGGGCCTTGAGGTTGCAGTCATTGAGAAGATGGACAGGGTCCTTGGCACCATGGATAAAAGCATCACCGATGTTGTTGATGAAAAGGTCAAGGCAGAAGGGGTGAAGCTGTTCAAAGAGACGTCTGTTGAAGGCTTTGAAGGAAGTCAAGGGAGAGTCACCGGCGTCAGGACGGACAAAGGCGTCTTTAATGCGGACCTTGTCCTCCTCGCAATAGGGGCCAGGCCGAATACGAAGCTTGCCCATGAGGCGGGGATAGAGCTCGGGGCCAACGGCGCTATAAAAGTAGACGACTACCTGCGGACCAACATGCCGGACGTTTATGCCGGGGGAGATTGCGCCGAGGCAAAGCACCTCGTGACCGGCAAAAAGGTCTATATCCCCCTTGGAACCACGGCAAACAAGCAGGGAAGGATAGCGGGCGAGAACGCGGCAGGCAAAAATAATATTTTTGAAGGCGTTGTAGGGACGGCCATCACAAAGGTCTTTGACCTTGAGGTTGCACGTACAGGCCTTTCTCCGCTGGAGGCAGAGCGGGAAGGGTATGATTTTTTTGTCTCAACCGTTAAGGGCAGGTCACGAAGCAGCGCCTATCCGTCCGGCAAGCGCATCACCGTATCGTATTTTGTCGAGAGGGGAACCGGCAGGCTTCTCGGCGCGCAGATGGTCGGGGAAGAGGGCGTGGCGCACAGGATCGATACGTTGGCGGCATGCCTTTACAGCAAGATGACCGTCGAAGACGTGGCGAGGCTCGACCTCGGCTACGCGCCGCCTTTTGCAACAGTCTGGGACCCCATCCTGGTGGCGGCGAATGTGGCGGTGAAGAAGCTGATATCGTAGAAGGTGAAATGTGAAGAAAGATCTCGTCAGTCGTAAGGCGTGAGGCGTTAGGCGAGAAAACCCGGATTCTCTGCTTTCTGCCCTTTGCTGTCTTTTCCCCTCACGCCTTACGACTGACGGCTCACGAGGTTTTAACCAGCATCCAGCATCAAGTATCCAGCATCTGGTTCGCTATGAGATGGTTCCTGTCGCCTCACGCCTTACGCCTCACGGGTGTTCTGCTATGAGCTGCCTTCCCCCGGTGCTCTTATTCCCGCGTATGACCGGACGGTGTAGTGTGCCTTCTCTATATCGTTGATAAGCCCCGGCGTAACAATTTCGGCGAGATCGTTTTTTATGCCGTATCTTTTGCAATACTCTTCGCGGACAGGAAGCAGATCTCTGTCCCACCCGGCATACCCCAGGACCTTACAGATGAGATCCGAAAGGCATACAACGAGGCTTTCCTTCAGGCACGTACCGGGGATATGGTCAGGCGGAAAGAACGACGGGGAGTGATGGTGCTCGATGGCGCCGGTGATGACGCCGGGCAGCTGCCATGTATGCGCGATGATCGCACCGATAACGGCATGGTTCATCCCGTACTGTGTTTCTTCCACAATGACCGCTGGAAGATCCTTTGCAGCTTCGCCTCTCTTTTCAAGAAGATGATAAAAATATTTTCCGATATCGTGGAGCAGGCCGATGGTCCCGAGCGCATACTCGGAGAGCCTGAAAAGCGATTTTCCGAGATGGCCCGCGCAGGCGGAGACGACGGCAGAATGTGCCCACATATTTACATAGGCCTCACGATCCGAATCCTGCATTGAAGGAAAGGCATTATACAGTATGTCCTCGAACACAAGCGACCTTACGTTGTTGTAGCCAAGCAATGTTATGGCCCTCCCGACAGAGGTAACCCTTTGCGGCAGGTTGAAGTAGGCGGAGTTGATCGTCTGGAGGATCTTTGCGGAAAAAACCGGGTTGGTCGACACGAGAGAGGTTATTTCGCCCGGGTTTGACTCCGGGTTTTGCAGCAGATCGAGGAGCGCAACGGATGTTGTCGGAACGGGAGGGAGCGCTGACACCTTCTGCTCCAGCGTTTTTTTAATGGTGTCGTCTACAGCGAGGTTTGACAGAGGGAATAGCCCATCGGCCACCTGCATATAGTGTATCTCGCGAAGCGCAGGGCAGGACTCCAGCACAATGGCTTTATCCGCTGCCGTCTTCTGCAATCTGGAGGAGAGGAAGGCATCATCTCTCTTTTTCAGGTCGGCGACGGTGAAGCCCGTTGATGCTCGCCGCATCCCCCCTTTGAACTGCCGCGCGCGGTAGATGGTATAACCGATGAGGATAACGATGATAAAACCTAAGGATATTAAGAACATTACCGGCATGGCTATTACCGGGGCTTGCGTCGCCCCCTCCACGTGACCCCCCGGTCCGTGGAGCCTCCTCCTCTCGCTCAAGAATTCGCTACAAAATATATACCGGGGCTCACAGCTTGTCCCGGCTCGACGAGAGTCTACTGTCATTAATACCAGAAAATAAAGGACAGTGAAACGAAAAAATCATCTTTGTTTGTAATATCAGTATCTGCGATTTATAATGGTCTTTGATCGGCGTATCATTGTCCCCGCTCCCCTTGCGGGAGACGGCCAGGGAGAGGGGGAGGCGAGAGGCAGATCGTTCCAATGGATGCAGAATGAACATATTGACAACCTTGCAGCGTCAGGACATAAGATCGTTCATATCGCAAAGCTGGGCAACCAGCTGGCCAATGACGCTCATCATGTTTTTCGAGTTCCTCATCGGCATGGCCGATATCTATATTGCGGGGCGTGTCGGCAAGGAGATCCAGGCGACCTACGGGTTTGTCGTCCAGTTCTATTTTATCTTCATCATTATAGCCAACGCACTTTCCATAGGGGCCGTTTCCGTTGTCTCGCGCTTGTTTGCCGCCGGCGATAAAAGTGTGCTGGCGAAAACCGTCTGGTCCGTCATCGTGACAACGGCAATGGTCGGCGCAGTGCTCAGCGCCGCTGGGATATTCGCGACCCACTGGTTCATGGAGTTTATCAACATACCTGTGGAGCTTAAGCCATACGGGACGCAACTGGGAAAGATCTACGCCTGCGGGCTGGTCTTTCACTACCTCCTCGTAAGCACAAACGGGATCCTGCGCTCATGCAAGATGATCCGGTCGTCCCTTTTGACGATGGCGATTGTCTGCCTGATGAACATCGGCCTCAATTTTTTCATCGTCTTTCACACGAGGCTCGGTTTTTGGGGCATAGCCCTCTCGACGGTCATCAGCGTATTCGCCGGGAGCATTGTCAACCTCTGGCATTGCAGGGCGTTCATGAGAAAAGGCAGGGTATTTTCCTTCAGGGTGGTCCGTGACGTTATCTCCATCGGGTGGCCGGCAGGCGCAACGCAGGCGCTGTGGCAGGTCCATTCAATGGTGATGTTCCTCATACTCAGCTCATTGCCGGAGAAAAGCATAGAGATACTCGCAGCCCTCGCAGCGGGCATCAGGATAGAATCGGCGATCTTTCTTCCCGCGATAGCCTTCAACATGGCCAACGCGGTCATCGTGGGCAACCTGATAGGCGAGGGAAAGAAAAAGGACGCCTACAGGGGAGGCCTTGTCACAATGTTTATGGGCACAGGGATCGTCCTGCTCCTTACGGTTATCGTCATCGCCGGCGCCAGCTTTATAGCGCCGCTGCTTTCGAATAACGAGACCGTTGTTGCTGAGACCATACGGTACCTCTACATAAGCATGCTCAGCGAGCCTTTTATGGCGCTGTGGGTCATCCTTGGAGGGGGCTTGAGCGGCGCCGGGGACACGCGGTCGTTCATGTACAACGTGGTCGTCGGCATCTGGCTGGTCAGGGTCCCCCTGAGCTATATCTGCGTCGTCCTTCTTGGCTTAAGCGCTGCATCGGTCTGGTGGACGATGAACCTCTCGCAATTCATCATGGCAGCCTTTATGACGAGAAGGTACCTGCAAAAGAAATGGCTTGTATAAATCATAGGACATCGTATATCGTCGTTCGTATATCGAAATACCAAATAGACCGGAAATAAGGCGTCAGGCGTGAGGTGTGCGGGGAATCCGGTTGAAATCTTTCGGATCCTAACCGTTCATTGCCGTCTGAGTTATCGTTCTGTCTGCATCGCGGTGATCTCGTCGCGGAGATGCCAGACCAGCCAGAGGCCCGGCAGGGCGGTGAACGTGCTGAAGAGGAAGAAGTGCGCCCAGCCGATCATCTCCACGGCGTAGCCCGAGGTCGGAGAGACGAGGACCCTGCCAAGGGCTGAGAGGGAGGAGAGGAGGGCAAACTGGGTGGCGCTGAAGCGGGGGTTGCACAGCGCCATCAGAAAAGCGACAAAGGCGGCCGTGCCCATGCCGCCGGAGAGGTTCTCAAAGGCTACGGCCACGACGAGCATGGCGTAGTTTTTCCCTGTCCAGGCGAGGACCATGAAGGACAGGTTCGAGACCATCTGGAGAAATCCGAAGGCGATCAAAGACCTGAAGAGGCCGAGCCGCACCATGAGCGCTCCGCCGAAGAGCGCTCCTACGATCGTTGCAACAAGCCCCATCCCTTTGTTGATCGTTCCCACGTCGGTCGGCGAGAAGTGCACGCCCCTGATGAGGAATGTTGTCGTGAGCGCCCCTGCGTAGGCGTCGCCGAGCTTGTAAAAGACTATGAGGAGGAGCATCAGAATGGCAGACCTGCGGGACAGAAAATCCTTGAGAGGCCCCCACGCAGCCTCCTGCATGGTCTTCGGCGGCGCTACTTTCTTGTCGGGCTCTTTTCCTATGAAGGAGCCGGACATGCCGACCACCATGACCAATGCCATGATAATGTACGTTGTCTGCCAGCCTACTATCTCGGACAGGATAAGGGCCAAAGCTCCTGCCACGATCATGGCAATGCGGTAGCCGAAGACAAAGACCGCTGCGCCCATGCCTCTTTCCACGTCCGGCAGCACATCGGTCCGATAGGCGTCTATGACGATATCCTGAGAGGCAGACATAAAGGCCACGATCATGGCTGTCACGGCAAGCATCAGGGGTGCCTTTTCCGGAGAGGCAAAGGCCATGAGCGCGATGCCGGCCAAAAGGGCGGCCTGGGTGAGCAGTACCCAGCCCCGTCTCCTGCCGAGCCACGGAGGGACGAAGCGGTCCATGAAGGGCGACCAGAGGAATTTGATGGTATAAGGCAGGCCGATGAGAGAGAAGATGCCGATCGTTTTAATGTCTATCCCGGCGACGGTGAGCCATGCCTGGAGCGTGCCGCTGGTGAGCGGCAGGGGCAGCCCGGAAGAAAAGCCGAGAAGCACCATAACGAACATGCGGCGACTTGTAAATATATTGAGATAAGGTGTAAGGTTTATTTTCATTGAGACCAATCTTTTATTATATCGGGCATGGCGGAAGACTTTCCTGTAGCAAACCGTTGTGGGCGAAGAAACCCGGTTGTATCATTTCCCCTCACCCTGACCCTCTCCCGCCAGGGGAGAGGGAATAATGTTGCCCCGAGGCGTTGCTTCGGGAGTATAGATTGAGCGTATTTGCGGGGGATGCCCCGACGGCCGTGCCCTCATGATATATCCGGGTTTAGTCTTAACCCGGAACCCGCGAAATGTATTCAATAAGCAGATACCTGTTTCGTTTTTGTTTTTCAACGTTGAACGTTGAACGTAGAACATTGAACAAAGTCCTTTTGATGCTTCACGCCATTATAGCCCCAATTGGTCGCTTATCCCGTTCATTGCCGTGATGCAGAGCTCGGCAAATTCGTTCAGCGGGATGCCGATCGTTTCGCATTCCATGATGTTGTCCCTGTTGACCGATGCTGCGAACGCCTTCTCCTTCATCCTCTTCACAACCGACTTCGGCTTCACGCTCGCAAGCTTCTTATCGGGATAGACGAGAGTCGTTGCCACGATGAGGCCTGTTATGGTTTCGCCCGCGGCCAGCGCGTGCTGCATAACAGTTTCCCGTTTTCTGCCTGCGGCAATCTCATTGTGTATTAGGATGGCGTCAATGATCTCAGGGTCGACGCCTTTTTCCTTCAGGATCGTCTCTGCCTCAAGGCAATGACGGCTGAGATCGCCATCGACAAGTTCTATATCGATATCGTGGAGAAGCCCGGTGATAGCCCATTTCTCCTCATCCTGCCCCAGCTTCCGTGCCAACGCCCTCATCACCGCCTCTGAGGCGTAGCAGTGGTTCAGCATCCTTTCGTTTTTAACGTATTGTTTCAACAGCGCCCCTGCATCTTCTCTCGTCATTCGCCAATACCTCCTGTTAGCGGCCTTTTTCGATAAGCTCTATAAGCAGCTTTTTTGATACCAGAAAAAAGGCGATCCTGCTTGCGTTTTTACACTCGCGCTGAAGGTTCGTATCGTATGCCCGGCAATCAAGAGGCGGCGCTACCATTTGAAAGCCCCTATCGGCAAGCTCCCGTGAGGTCTTTTCAATATCGTCAACCTCGAAGCAGAGATGGTGCAGGCCGCCGCCTTTCTTTTTAAGAAAAGTCCAGATCGGGGAATTCTCGGCAGTAGGCTCAAGAATCTCTATGCAGACATCCGCGTCATCCCCGGCATTGACAAAGGACGCAGTAACATTAAACGCGTCGAATGGGACGGCCTCGGTGATCTCGCGAAAGCCGATGGCGCGGAGAAGCTCCGCGAATTCCCTGATATTTTCTACTACAAGGCCGATATGGTCAAGCTTCATGCCCATTGATCACCTCTCCGAAGATATATTACGCAAGAAACGCATCGATTACCAGCCGAAAGTATGTATAAAAGCATTTAAGGTCTCGTAAGGCGTTAGGCGTAAGGCGTAAGGCGATTTAACCTCTTACGACTTACGATTCACGACTTACGGGTGTGTTGTTTTCTGTCGGGGGATGCAGCACCCGGCGGCGAGAATGCCACCGGATGCTTTTTTTGCGGGTCAGATACGAGGGTTCTCCGCGGCAGACCTGCAGTTTGTCTCTTCGCGCAGCACCACTTCCATCTTGAGGATCGGAAAGGTGGTCGTGCTAAAATCCTGTGCCGCGCAGATGGGCAGGTTCCTTGTATTAAGAAACCATTCTCCCATTTTTGGTTTTCTTATCTCCCCGGTTACCATAAAACGTATCTCTTTTATCATGGTGTCCACCTCCTATATGGTACATTAAGACCCGGTAGGGTTGCTGCTAATGATTAATAGTGCAGGCACACACCGTGAACGATAAAAACTGTTAAATAAAAATTATCAACCATAGTCTATATATATAAAAGGAATAACAGAAAGGAAATGATGTGCGTCACAAACCATATTAATATCGTTATATTTTTATATTTGTAAAAATATGAAGGAGCCGCACGGGGGGTGCGGCTCCTTCTTTATTTCCCCTGCGAAAGGGGCATGAGGGGGGAGGGTTATGCTGTGCGAACCTTCTTTGCGTAGACCTTGTAGCCCGAGTTCAATATCTTTTTTGCGCTTTCATCGAGGACATCCGAAATAAAGGGAATTTTGGTCTCTTTCTCTGTCTCTCTGTTCCCGGAAAAGAGGTCATTTCTTGATATCTCGGGGATGCTGAACCTGCGCGCACCGGCCATGAGCTGCTGAAGCCCTGCGGTCAATTTGTCTGCTAATGTCCACATTGCAATAGCGCCAAAGGGTATCTTGTCCATTTCCGCTTCGCCCACCTTCTTCTGGACATCATAATACCCCGAAAAGATCTCTCCTGCTTTTGAGCCGAGCTCTTTTACCGAAGGAGCAAGGTCGTCCCAGTTGCCGTTCACCTCTTTCCTGCGCTCCGGCTTCAGGACCCCTTCGATGTTGGATCCGAGGAATCCCGGTATCATAGCGGCCCTGCCCATGCAGATCAGCTTGGTAAAGGGCGAGCCGAGCGCGAGCGCCTTAAAAATATGGTCTTCTCTTGCGAGACCGCCTGCAAAGGCGATATCGACAACCCTCTCGCCGCGCGCAGCGAGGATCGACGCATATTCATATACCTTAGAATGAAGGATGATCGAAGGGACGCCCCAGGTTTCCATCATGTTCCAGGGGCTCATGCCGGTCCCGCCGCCTGAGCCGTCGACCGTCAGGAGATCGAGCTTCGCATCGGTGGCATACCTGATCGCCATCGCAAGCGCCTCCATGCCGTAGGAGCCGGTCTTAAGGGAGATCCTCTTGTAGCCTATCTTCCGCAAATATTCAACGGACTTCATAAAATCTTCCTGCACCTTTTCGGGCGACGACAGGTCTGTATAGCCGAGCCTGCTGTGGCGCGCAAAAGATTTGATCGCGCCATGCTCAAATGCCTTCTGCACTTCGGGCTTTGTCGGGTCCGGATCGACCACGTATCCCCTGTCTTTCAGGAAAAGGGCGTAGCCGAGGTTGTCTACCTGGATCTCGCCGCCGATATCCTTTGCTCCCTGTCCCCATTTCAGCTCGATGATGACCTTTTCGCCGTACTTGTTAATGACGTATTCCGCGACGCCGTTCCGCGTATCCTCAACGTTCATCTGGACGATGATTGCGCCATAGCCGTCAAAATAGCGGAGATAGGTATCGATCCTCCTGTCGAGTTCAGGGGCCTTTGTGATCTTGCCGTTCTTTATTACGGCCTCCCGGTCGATGCCAACAACGTTTTCGCCGACAACGATGGGAATACCGACGAGGGCGGCGCCTATTGCAAATGAATCCCAGTATTTTGCCGCGATAAAGGTCGATCCGAGGGCGCCGGTCATGATCGGGACCCTGCATTTTGTCTTCACATCGCTTCCGAATTCTGTCTCCACGTTGACATTAGGGAAGATACAGTCGTCGGGATTGTTCTTGAGCCCCTTGCGAAGGCCGCTTGCCCCGTAATTATAGCCTTGTATCCTGAGAGAGTTATAAGAAACGCCTATATGACAGGTATTTGCGCTGCCGGCAGTAATAATGCCAAAGTCTCTCGGGTAGAGGATCTTCCTGCCTTTAAGGCTCGAGAGCCACGTCTCGCACCTGCCCTTGCAATCGGCGCGGCACAAAGTACAGAGCCCTGATTCTGCAGGGTTGCCGCGGTTCACAGTCCCTATTGCATCATTTGATTTTGGCCATTCGATCATGCTGTCCTCCTGATAAGTTTACATACGGTAATATAATGCCGTAATATTGGCAATACATTGCCATAAAGAAATTACCATGTCAAGAAAAAAATAAAGGGCCATTATCCATAATAACCTTATATAGTATGTGTAATAGGGGTTATTTATTTTTTTGTTGCATTCAAAACAACATGGTATTAAAATATAACTAACGGCAAGATTGCCAATAGAAAAAGATCTGATTGCCGTTAAATGTGTAATAAGAGACCATTGCAACGGGAGGTTTCAGGTATGATCGAGAAGCAGAAAAGAAAAGAGTTGCTTATCTTAAATGTTCTTAAAAACACTGAGATGCCTCTCACCAGCACGCGCATTGCAGAAGAGTTGAAGCAGCTCGGCCACGAGATGAGCGAGCGCACGGTCAGGCTCTACCTTTCGAGGCTGGACGAGGATGGCCTGACGACGAGCAGCGGCAAAAAGGGCCATCATATTACCGAAAGGGGGATAAGCGAGTTCGATCTGGCAAAGATCTTTGAAAGGGTGGGTTTTCTGTCAGCGAAGATCGACCGGATGACCTACCAGATGAACTTTGACCTCAATACCAGTTCAGGGACGGTTGTGATAAACGTGACAATAGTGGAACCGGGGCAGTTTGCGAAGAATATTCCTTATATCAGCAAAGTTTACTCGGACGGATATGCCATGGGGCACCTTATGGCGTTCCTTGGCCCGGGAGAATCTCTGGGGCACATATCTGTTCCCGAAGGGATGATCGGCGTAGGCACCGTTTGCTCCATCACCTTGAACGGCGTCCTGCTTAAGCACGGGATCCCCACCATCTCAAGATTCGGGGGGCTTCTTGAACTGCAGGATAGAGCGCCGACGCGCTTTGTAGAGATCATCATGTACGAAGGAACGAGCATAGACCCCCTGGAGATCTTCATACGAAGCGGCATGACGAATTACATGGGCGCCATTCAAAACGGCAATGGAAGGATCGGCGCAAGCTTCCGCGAATTTCCCGCAGAGAGCCGTGAGATCGTTGTGCAGCTTGCCGAAAAGCTGAAGCGGATCGGCCTCGGCGGACTTGCCAGGATAGGCAGGCCGGGTCAGACGATCCTTGATATACCGGTGAATGAAGGAAGGATCGGCGCGATCATTATCGGCGGCCTTAACCCCGTTTCCATCCTTGAGGAGACAGGGGTCCGCGCCTATTCGCGGGCGCTTGCCGGGCTCATCGATTTCAGCAGGCTTTTCCGGTACGAAGAGATGGCGAACAGGATCAAGGATTACCTTCCATGAAGCCGCTTACACGTGCAAGCACAGGGTCGGACGGCCTGGATGAGGTCCTTGACAGCCTGCGCATGGGAGACAATGTTGTATGGCAGGTAGACGATATAAAGGACTACCGGCACTACGTTGCTCCTTATGTAGGCAGGGCCATGAGGGAACGCAGGAAGATCGTATACATGAGGTTTGCCGACCACGAGCCCCTCATAGAGGAAACCGGGGGCGTCACGGTCTATACGCTTGATGCCGGGAGCGGTTTCGAGCCTTTCACGACCCAGGTCTATAATATCGCAACAGCCGAGGGCAGGGACGTCTTTTATGTCTTTGACTGCCTTTCCCACCTCCTTTCCGCATGGGCTACGGACCTGATGATAGGGAACTTCTTCGTCATCACCTGCCCCTATCTGTTCCAGCTCAACACGATAGCATACTTCTCCATCCTGCGGCACAGCCACTCCTTCAAGACGATAGCCCGCATCCGCGAGACGACACAGGTTTTACTGGAGGTCTATAACCACGAGGACAACTACTATGTCCACCCCCTGAAGGTCTGGAACAGGTATTCATCGACGATGTTCCTGCCGCACCTTGAAGAGGACGGCAGGTTTGAGCCCATTACCAACAGCGTCGACGCCACGCGGTTGTTTTCGGACATCCCGAGGCTGGAGGAAAAGAGCCCCAGGCGCTACCTGGACTACTGGGACAGGCTTTTCCTGAAGGCTGAGGGCCTTGCGAAGCGGCACTGCGAACCGGAAGAGAGGCAGGCGATGATCGACGAGCTCTGCCGGATCATGATCGGGAGAGAGAACAGGATGCTGGTCCTCGC
>JAKQBZ010000239.1 GCA_029559435.1 Deltaproteobacteria bacterium
TGGACACCCACATAGGCGCCTTCCGCTGCGTATGACGGATACCTTCCGGCGGCCTTGTAGAATTTCTGTACATATGTCTTGTTTGCTGGCGTCTCAGGCCAGTTGTTGTGGTGCCGCGCGGACATGATGATCCCTGCGGGCATATCGGCGCCAAGGCCTGCAAGCGCTTCATAGTTGCCGCCGGCGTCGACGTGGAAATATTTCATCTTGCTGAAAAGGCCATAGGGCTTTGCCTGTTTGATAAAGGCGACGGTGTCTCCGCCCCACATGCCGTTCACAAGGATATCCGGCGCAGCCTTTATGATAGCGGTAATATATGATGTATAGTCAGGCTCATAGAGCTTCGGCCAATATTCTCCTACAACCTCATACTTGATGCCCAGTTTGTCGAGGCCCCATTTCAGCTCCATCCACTGGTCTCTTCCGTACGCATAGTCAGGGCCGATGTAGGCGATCTTCTTCCAGTTCTTTACCTCGTCCTTCAGGTAGTATGCCCCTGCCATCATGGACTGGAACGTGTTGTTGCTGCTTCTGAAATAGTATTTCTGGAACTTGTTGGCAGTAAGATCGGTCCCGGCGTGGTCGGTGCCGATAAAGATAACCTTATGCTCTTTGCTCACCTCTGTGACCGCAAGGCCTATTGCCGTAGAGATGATGCCAAAAAGGAATTTGCATTTTTCATCGGTGATGTACCGCTTTGCCACGCTGACCGCATACTGCGGGTTCTTATCGTCAGTGATAATGACGTCCAGCTTTGCCCCGCCCGGCAACCCTTTGGCGTTGACCTCGTCAAGGGCGATCTTGATGGCAACCTCTGAATCCTTTCCATACTGGCCCCCGCGGCCGGTCATGGTGTAGAGCGCGCCGACCTTGATCGTTTCGGCGGCCTGCACGATCGTAAAGGGGATCAGGATAGCTGCAACGATGAATAACAAAATAAGTCTATGCTTCATATAAACCTCCTTTATAATTTTTGATGTACGCTCATCATAAAGCAATTTATATGCCATAGTTCACAAGTAACGTTAAACATGGATAAAGCTATTCTTTTCATAAAGATACCCATTCAAAAAACACCGAACGAATCAATATTTGATGCATATTTGCATCATTTTGATGCAATAAGAAATCGCAGCAGATCACTCGTTGTTGCGGGACTTGATGTGCAATCTCTTCATTTTTCTTACGATGGTACTCTGGCTTATCTTTAAATTTTTTGCAGCCTTGTGGGTACTGCCATACTTTTCAACGGCGTTCTTGATGATCTTGTACTCCATAAGGTCTACGATCTCGCTGTATGTCTTATTTCCGCTTTCAAACATCAAGCTGTGCGAGTCGACGATGTCTCGTACCTGGATCGGCAATTCGTCAGCTTCTACCGTGTCCCTCTTGCTTATAAGAAATGCCTGCTCGACAATGTTCGACAGCTCTCTTACGTTGCCGGGGAAATTATAGGACATAAGAAGCTGGGCCGCCCCGGAGCTAAAATGTTTCTTCATGCCATAGCGCTCATTGATCCGCCGCGTGAAGTGCTGGACCAGCGGTATCACATCCTCCGTTCGCTCCCTTAACGGAGGTATGACGATCGAGATGGTATTGATACGGAAAAAAAGATCCTGCCTGAATTTTTTGCTTTCTATAAGGGCATCGATATCCTGGTTCGTGGCCGCTATGATCCTTACGTTGAGCTTGATCGTCTTTGTCGACCCAAGCCGGTTCATCTCTTTTTCCTCGATGACACGGAGCAGCTTTGCCTGCAGCCGCAAGCTCATATCGCCTATCTCGTCGAGAAACACCGTTCCTTTATCGGCAACCTCAAGGAGGCCCTTTTTCCCTTTTATGCTGGCGCCCGAAAAGGCGCCCGGCTCGTATCCGAAGAGCTCGCTTTCAAAAAGGTCCTCCGGTATCCCCGCGCAGTTGATAATGATGAACGGCTGGTCCTTCCTGCCGCTTGACTCATGCATCAACTTTGCCATAAGCCCCTTGCCGACACCCGATTCACCGGTTATCAGTATGTTCGAATCGAACTGGGATGCCTTTATTGCCGTTTCGAGGATCTCTATCATCTTTTTGCTCTTCGTCGCAAACTTCGTCTGCTGCTGCTGCAGCCTTTTTATCTTGTCGAGCTCCGCCAGGTAGCGGTTCGCCTCCAGCGTCGTCTCATGGAGCTTGTCCTTCAGCTCAATAAGTTCGGTAATGTCCCTCACATTCGTTACCACGAGGGTAATCTCCATCTTTGCCATATCAAAAACCGGGGTCCCTGTGACCAGCACCTTTTTGCCGCCTCTTAACTCCTGCATGATCGTTACAGGCGAGCGCTTTTCGATAACTTCAAGGCTCACCGAACGGTCTATGGTGCCTGAGGCAACAAGCTCCCGCATGTTCTTGCCAAGGACCTCCTCCCGCTTGATGCCTGTTATCCGCTCATATGCCTTGTTTATCATCAGCGTGTTTGCATCGCCGTCAGTGATGTAAAGACCGTCATAAGCATTTTCTATTATCGCTTCAAGGTCTTTTATAGAATGCCTTATTGGATCCATCGAGATGAAATAACCTCCCTTTTGTTCTACCTTACAGGAATTGTCTATTTTTATCAACGCAAATCGGCACTACATGGTGTTGACTTTACGATCCCATGCATAGTATCGTTTCACATCATATATGGGGGTTTAAAATGGCAAATGACAACGTTATCTTTTTAGAGGTCATCGAGTGGTTTGACGACAGGGGAACCGAAATTGCTCACAGGATTCCCGAGGGCGGCTCCGGCGAGATAAAGTACGGCGCCCAACTGATAGTACGGGAGAGCCAGTCCGCGGTATTTTTCTATCAGGGCAAGGCCTATGACGCCGTCGGCGCGGGCAGGCATACCCTGACAACCCTCAATATCCCCGTTATTACAAAGATATTGAGCCTGCCCTGGGGTTTCACGAGCCCCCTCAGGGCAGAGGTTTACTTCACCAACATGAAGATATTCCCGAACCTGGCATGGGGGACCAGGGACCCTGTTGCGTTCAAGGACTCCAGTCTTGGCCTCATCAGGCTGAGGGCCTTCGGCGTCTTCAACATACAGGTCGTCCAGCCGACCCTTTTTATCAATACCATTGTCGGGACGAAAAACACCTATACAGTTTCCGATATAGAAGAATATCTCAGCAGCGTCATTGTCTCCCGCTTTAATGACTATCTCGGAGAGAAGCTCGACACGGTCTTTGATCTCCCCGGCCAGTACGATGATATATCAAAGGGATTGGGAAAGGTCCTTGAAGAAGATTTTTCCCGCTTCGGCCTTATGCTTTCCAACCTCTACATCAACTCCATCACGCCTCCCCTTGAGGTACAGAAGGCGATCGACGACAAGAGCAGGCTCGGCGTTTTTGATGATCTGAACAAGCTCCTGCAGATGAAGGCCGCTATGGCCATTGAAAGCGCTTCTCAAAATCAGGGCGGGGCCGGGGCCGGCCTCGGCATGGGCCTTGGCTTTATGATGCCGGCCATGTTCGCCGAATCTCTTAAAAAGACAGGGCTGGCGGTCCAGGATTCATTGAAATGTCCTGACTGCGGGAACCCGATCAGCGAAGAGGCGAAGTTCTGCCCTTCCTGCGGGCACCAGCTGCTCGTATATCAGCAGTGCGGGAGATGCGGCAAGAACCTCCCGCCCCACGCGAAGTTCTGCCCTTCCTGCGGGCACCAGGCCTCAGAAAAGCCGCTTCCTGCAAAATGCCCCCATTGCGGCGCCGAGAATCTCTCCGGTTCGGTTTACTGCAACCAGTGCGGGGAGAAGATATAAAGGAGAATACCCAATCACCAATAACCAAGCTCCAAAAAATCCCCAATACCCAATATTCAATAACCAAATAGATACTTCTCCCGGTGTTATTCTTCCTTGGGTATTCGATCATTGGTTATTGGGTATTAAATGGTGATTGGTATTTGGTTATTGGTTATTTATATCCATGAAGATCGAACATGAATGCCCTCAGTGCGGAGCGCCTGTTGTCCTTGAGGAAACAGACAGGCTTTTATCGTGCAATTTCTGCCGCACGAGGCTCTCTATCCAGGCCAGAGGCTGCTTTCAGTATTATTTCCCCCCCGCAGACAACATAAAGGAAGACGTCTTCTTTATTCCTTACTGGCGTTTTCGCGGAATGCATTTTCTCTGCATAACGGACCGGATAGAACAGGGCCTGCTCGACAAAACGATCCCTGCAGTAGGCAGTCCATCCGTACAGCCTTCACTGGGCCTGCGGCCGCAAACCCTGAAGCCGAGGTTTGTTCAGCCTTCGGACAAGAGGATATTCCTGAAGCCGCAGCTGTCATTCGAAGAATCCTATGTGATGACAGAACAAAAGATATCTTTCGAGCAGGTAACCGTCCGTAAAAAAATCACCCTGTTCGAATCGTTCGATATCCCCATTACCGAAACGATCATTAAAGAGGATGTGCTCTTCTATGAATCCTTTATCGGCGAAACATTGAGCCTTCTGTATACCCCGGTATACATACGGGATAATACGGTCTATGATGCTATAGTGAACGAGCCTGCATCAAACAATCCCTGCGATGGCAGCTTTGACCTTCTGAACACGGGGAAAAACTCCGAAACCGTGTTCCTTCCCACGATCTGTCCGAACTGCGGCCGGGATATGATCGCGGAAAGGGACAGCTGTATCCTTGTTTGTCCCAATTGCAGCTCACTTTGGGAAACAGGCACGGAAGGCTACTCAGCGACAGATTTTGCAGTTATGAGGGCGGCAAAGGATGGCGCAGCAGATCTCATGTACCTGCCGTTCTGGAGAATGAAGGCAAATGTCCGGGGGATCGACCTTAGATCATATGCCGACCTGGTTCGATATGCCAACCTGCCAAAGTCGATCAAGCGGGAATGGGAAGAATCTGTACTATATTTCTGGGCGCCGGCCTTTAAAGTTCCACCGTCAACATTCCTGATGCTTTCAAAGCAGCTGACATTGCTGCAGCCGAACAAAAAGATCGATAATAATCTTCAGGGAGTACGGGTATCTCCCGTCAATCTGCCAAGACGGGAGGCTATAGAAAGCGTAAAAATAACCATTGCCAACATGTCCGCCAGAAAAAAGATCCTTTTCCCCCAATTAAACCATATCAACGCTGAGTGCCCTGAATCTCTGCTTGTCTACTATCCCTTCACAGAAACAAAGAATGAATTTATTCAAAAAGAACTGCGGTTGGGGATACAGAAGAATGCGCTCGCGCTGGGGCAGAGGATATGACAGATGCTTGATGCTGGATACTCGATACTAAATGAAATAACCAATCACCAATAACCAAGCTCCAATTAATAACCAATATTCAATAACCAAACAAAGACCTACCGGTACTGTTTCTCGTTTGGGTATTCGGTCATTGATTATCGGGTATTATTTGGTTATTGGTGCTTGGTTATTGGAGATTTATAACTTTGTTTCCGCTTGACTAATCCCGTATTCGCACTATAATGGAAAATATAGAGTGGAATGTAAACTGCCCACAGAATAAAAAGGGGGTCATCATGGCGGTAAAAAAACAAAAAACTGCTCCAAATGCAAAAAAGGCGCTTTCCAAAAAGAACAAGGGTAAAAATTTCGACGCTGCCTTAGCGGCTTTCGCGCTGCTGGCAATGGAGCGGGTACGTAATGCCAAGGATCCATTCGCAACGGGCATAAAGATCGCAGAGCAGATAAGAAGGATAGCGGAACAGGTCGAATATGAAGTGCGCGCCGAATCTATGGCGCTCACAGAGGCCGGGTACGTTTCCGGAGATATTGTCGGCGTCGGCATCGGGGTCTTCTAAACCACTATTGCCATGCAGGATTAGCATCTGCGTCGGGCTTGCTATCTCTGGGGCTCGCGTCGCCCCTTCTCGCCCGTGAACTCGCTACGGGGTCAGCTGAAGCGGATGTGGAGTATGTCCCCGTCCTTCACGATATAGTCGCGGCCTTCAAGCCGCAGCAATCCCTTCTCTTTCGCAGCATGTTCAGATCCGCACCGGATAAAATCGTCGGCATTCATAACGTCAGCCTTTATAAAGCCCTTTTCCATGTCTGTATGGATCTTGCCGGCCGCCTTTACGCATGCGGTGTTTGCCGGGATCGTCCACGCCCTTATCTCTTTGCCGACAACAGTATAAAACGTGACGAGGTCCAGCGCTTCGTAGCCGACCCGGATGACATTCTCAATGGACATCTTTTCCATGTTGTAAAGCTCCATATATGACACCTTTTCCTGGTCAGGCAATGCAGAGAGGTCTTCCTCGAGCTTTCCGCAGATATAGACGGCCCTTCTTCTGTTTTTTTTCACAAGCTCTTCGATCATTGGGAGGGGCAGGTTGTTCCGTGCCTCTTCATCAATATTTGCTATGTAGAAAAGGGGCTTCGTTGCGATCAGATTAAACGACCGGATCAACTGCTTTTCATTTTCGTCGTATTGCTCCATATCCACAAAGGCGCCTCTCTCAAGGGCCTCCCTGATCTTAAGGAGCAGGCCGTGCTCTGCTTCGCCTTTTTCTTTTGAGACCTTCGCAAGCCTTTCAATCTTCCGCAACCTGTCCTCGACGATCTCGAGGTCCGAGATAAGGATCTCGGTTTCAACGATCTCCGCGTCCCTTTTCGGGTCTATACCGCTGTATACATGGGGGATGTTCTCTGTTCCGAAACACCTTATCACGTGGGCTATCGCGTCAACGTTCCTGATATGGGAAAGAAATTTGTTGCCAAGCCCCTCGCCTTTATGGGCATCTTTTATAAGGCCTGCAATATCCACAAACTCTATCGTCGTCGGCGTCACCTTCTCTGGCTTCAGCACCTGTGCCAGCCCCGCCAGCCGCTCATCCGGTACCGGGATAACGCCGATGTTGGGCTCGATGGTGCAGAAGGGATAAGGATGGCACGGAACGGACAAAGTGGTCAGGGCATTAAATATCGTTGACTTGCCGGAGTTCGGCAATCCGATCATTCCGCAGGAAAAACTCACCAAGCAACCCCTTTCAGCCTATAGCTATCAGCTTTCAGCTATCAGCAAATCCGTGAGTCGTGAGTCGTAAGTCGTAAGGGGTTAAATCGCCTAACGCCTTACGCCTAACGAGGTTCATTTTCGGCTCTCAGCTATCTTCTATTATACATGCTCATCGCTTTTGACTTGCTTTCAAAGATAAAGGTTCTTGCAGCCTCTACCGCTGTCTCCAACATCTCTTCCAGCGTTGCCATCTCATGATCATGAAAACGTGAAAGCACGTAGTCCTCAGGCAGCATTGCAGGGTCTCTCCCGATGCCCAGCTTTAACCGGTAGAATTGCGCCGACCCCAGGGTCTCTATAACGGACCTTACCCCTTTATGTCCGCCATCGCTCCCGCCCAGCCTTATCCTTATTCTGCCCAGTTCCATGTCGAGGTCATCGTGGATCAGCAGAAAATCATCAACAGCTATGTCCATCTTCTTCATGAGGGAAAAAACCGGCCCGCCGGAGAGGTTCATGTATGTAACCGGTTTTGCAAGGATCAGGCTTTCAGTATAGCCGATCCTGCAACCGGATAATTTTTTGCTGAAGGGGATGTTCAATGCCCTGGAGAAACGATCTATAACAAGGTATCCGGCATTATGCCTCGTACCTTCATATTCAGAGCCTTTATTGCCAAGTCCGCACAGAAGGAACAATAATACCTCTATTCCTCTTTCTTATCCTCTTTCTTGTCTTTCTCCTTCTCCGGTTCCGCAGCAGCCGCAGCCTCTTCCACCACTACAGGCTTTTCTTCCACCGTCGGCGGTATGATCGTGATCACTGCAACGTTTGCGTTTTCAAGCAATTTAACGCCGGGAATGGATATCTGGCTTATATGGTAGGAATCGCCGATGTCAAGGTCCGTTATGTCTATTTCGATCTTCTCGGGTATCTGGGTGGGGAGGCACTCTACTTTGATCGATCTCAGGTGCTGATCGATAATGCCGTCCTTTGTTTCACCTTTTGAGCGCCCGACAAGGTGGACGGGTATCTCCACCTCTACGGTCCTTTCCATCGATACCTGCAAAAAATCTATGTGAAGGATCTCGTTCTTGAGAACGCCCTTTTGAATATGCTTTATCATGACCGGCCTGTTTTCAGCCTTTTTCTTAAGGCCATGCACTTCCATATCAAGGATCACGTTGCTCTTTAATTGCTTGCCCAGCTTCTCCCAATCTCTCGAAGAAACGGCTATGGATATGGGATCCACCTCTCTTCCATACAATACTGCCGGTATTTTGCCTTCTTTTCTCAGCCGCCTCGCTATGCTTTTTCCTTTTTCCGCCCTTATATCTGCCTTTATTAATATCTTTTCCATTACAAACCTCCTCGCGTGCCTGTATGTGCCTATATGAATAACGAACTCACCGATTCATAATTATGGATCCTCTTGATTGCCTCTCCTAATATCGGCGAAACATCGAGTACTTTTATCTTCTTTGATCTTCTGGCGCTCTCTGTAAGCGGTATGGTATTCGTTGCCACCATCTCCTTGAGGGGAGAGCCATCGATCTTCTCCACGGCGTTTCCCGAAAGCACAGGGTGCGAACAGCAGGCATAAACCTCCCTGGCGCCGTTGTCCATGATCGCGTCAGCAGCCTTTACGATCGTACCGCCCGTATCGATCATATCGTCAAGGAGGATCGCTACCTTGTTCTTTACGTCCCCTATGACATGCATGACCTTGGCGACGTTCGCCTTTTCACGCCGCTTGTCTATGATCGCGATAGAGGCGTTCAGCCGCTTGCCGAGCTCCCTTGCCCTTTCTACGCCCCCTGCATCGGGCGATACGACGACTATCTCGCCCTTGATCTTTTTGAGGTAGGCAAGCTGTACCGGCAGCGCATAAAGGTGGTCTACCGGTATATCGAAGAAGCCCTGTATCTGCCCTGCGTGAAGGTCCATAGCCAGTATCCTTGAAGCCCCTGCCACTGTGATCAGGTTTGCCACAAGCCTTGCCGATATTGACGTCCTCGGGAGAACCTTTCTGTCCTGTCGCGCATAGCCGTAATAAGGGATAACAACCGTTATCCTGTCCGCAGACGCCCTTTTCAAGGCATCGAGCATGACAAGGAGTTCCATCAGGTTCTGGTTAACCGGCGGACATGTCGGCTGGACGACAAACGTATCCATCCCCCTCACGCTTTCATCGATCTCCACCTGGATCTCGCCGTCGCTAAAATGGCTGACCCCTGCCTTGCCCAGGCGCACTCCGAGAAATTTGCATATCTTCTGCGCAAGCTCGGGATTCGCGTTTCCCGTAAATATTCTTAACCTGTCCAACAAAGTCCTCCTTAAAAAATTCTGGGGCGGGAGGATTCGAACCTCCGAATGCAGGCTCCAAAGGCCTGTGTCTTACCGCTTGACGACACCCCAATATAATATTTATTGAGATGGCTGTTTGCTTATCTCTTTTTCGTACGCTTCGAGAACGCTCGATTCTATCTTCTGCCTGGTGGTATTGTTCAGGGGGTGTACGGTGTCCCTGTATGAGCCGTCTTTCATCTTCTTGCTCGGCATGGCCACGAAAAGCTTACTGTCGCCATGAATAACCTTCAGGTCCCTAACGATAAAACAATCATCGAAAACTATTGATGCATAGGCTTTTACACGTTTTTCGTTTACCGGGA
>JAKQBZ010000242.1 GCA_029559435.1 Deltaproteobacteria bacterium
TTAAGGAATCTCTGAAAAAGGCCCAAACCATGAGATAATATTTCAAAGAGGATATTCGAGTAAGGGGATTCGATACAAATGCGGAAAGCATCATTTGCCAGCCTAGCGTATGACAACAAGAAAAAGAAAACGCGGCGGGAGAAGTTTCTGGAGGAGATGGACCGGGTAATCCCTTGGAAGGAACTGACGGGAATAATCGGCAAGCACTATCCCAAAGCAGGCAACGGTCGACGACCGATGCCTCTGGAAAGTATGTTGCGCATCTACTTCATGCAACAATGGTATGGTCTTTCCGATCCGGCGATGGAGGATGCACTTTATGACAGCGAATCTATGAGGAGGTTTGCCGAGATCGATCTTGAAGCAGATGCCATACCGGATGAGACGACAATTCTCAACTTCAGGCATCTACTGGAAAGGCATAAATTAACCGAGAAGATATTTGAGACAACGAATCGATATCTCAGCGATAAAGGGTTGTTGCTGCGAGAAGGAACGATAGTAGATGCAACAATAATAAGTGCACCATCCTCAACCAAGAATCAAACACAGTCCAGAGATAAGGAGATGCGGCAAACAAAGAAGGGGAATCAATGGTACTTTGGAATGAAGGCTCATGTAGGCACGGACACTAAGCGAGGCCTGGTACACAGAGTTGTTATTACGGATGCTTCGGTGCACGATTCTCGGGTTATGGAAGAACTGCTTCATGGAGAGGAATCGGTTGTTTACGGGGACAAAGCGTACGTGAATGAAGGAAGGCGAGTAGAATATGAGGCACGAGGGATTGAATGGCATATCAATCGAAAGGGCAAGAGAGGTCATGCGCTAAGCCAGGAAGATAGGGATTGGAATCACGAACAGAACCGGATTAGATCAAAGGGAGAACATGCCTTTTTGGTGGTGAAGCATTTATGGAACTACAGAAAGGTGAGATACAAAGGGCTGGCAAAGAATGGAGCCCAGGTATTCAGCCTGTTTTCACTGGCTAATCTGTATCTGGCACGTAAGGATTTGCTGAAAATGCAGGCTTAGTGCGCTAAAGCCTTAAGCATACCCATTGAAGAGAGGGGGGATGAGGCTTGAAAAGCCGATAAATCGCCTAATAAACTGTAAATACAAGAGCCTCTAAGTCAGAGAATTCCTCGATTAAGTACTTACCGTAAGTTATTCAGAGGTTCATCGGTGATATATTGATTGTCTCTTCTGCGGCGGCATGTGTGAGATATAAGTCACAGATGACCGACCGTCGGCTGCAATAAAATCTACATGCAAATGTAGTGAAAGCTCTCAGGCGCATTAGTTCGGTGGAGGTGGTAACATGGCTGTTATAACGGTGGACTGCAGAGGAGAGACCTGCCCCGTGCCCCTCATAGAGACCCGCAAAGCTCTGCGCAAAGCACAACCAGGCGACATCATCAATGTCTTCGGAACCCATCCATCTTCGAAGAAAGAGATACCAATGGCCGTCAAGGCTTTAGGATACGAGCTCGTCGAGGTCAGCGACAAGGACGGTTTCTGGCATATAAAGATACGAAGATAAGGGGGGAACCATGGCCGATAAAGCTACTCTAGTGGTACACAGCGGCGACATGGACAAGGTGTACAGTGCCTTCATTATCGGCAACGGGGCGCTGGCGATGGGGATGGAAGCATCGATCTTCTTTACCTTCTGGGGCCTGCAGCGTTTGAAGAAAGGGGGGCTCGAGAAAGGGCCGCTCTCTAAGATGCACATGCTCGGCCTCGGCAGGTGGATGGTGAAGCGCAAGATGAAACAGGCGAACGTGGTATCGCTGGAAACGCTTGCACGTGATTTCAAAGACCTCGGTGGCAAGGTGCTTGCTTGTGACATGACGATGGACATCATGGGGATCAAGCGTGAGGACCTCCGCGAGGATTTGATCGAGGATTACTGCGGCGTCGGTACCTATTTAAGTGAGGCGCGCGAATCGAAGATAACGCTTTTCATTTGATGGGAGGGGTCATGATTGCTAAACCTATATATCTCGATAATTCAGCCGCTACCCGCATGGACGAACGAGTGCTGGAGGCGATGAAGCCGTACTTCTTCGAGAACTACGCCGTGGCCACCTCCGAGTTTGCTTATTCGCAGGGCATAGAGGCGCGCGAGGCGCTGGATAAGGCTCGCCGGGTCATCATCAAAGCCCTCAACGCCGGGGAGGAGGAGTTCATCTTCACATCGGGGGGCGATGAGTCGTC
>JAKQBZ010000248.1 GCA_029559435.1 Deltaproteobacteria bacterium
ATAAGCTGCAAATAATGTTTTTCATCTATACTTTCTCCTTTTTTTGTTTCATCCTCTTTTACATAACTGTCTTATCTGTGCCCGCGGATGCCTGGATCCCGCTGAACAGCATTCGGGTTGTTACGGCGCCCAGTTTTATTAAAAGGCAGGTCGACTCTTCCGTACGACAATCGTTATTCCCTATAGTATATAACGCACTTTATAAATTTTCAAATGTTTTTTCATTAAAAAACAGATAGCCGTCACGATTGAGATTATAAGAGGAATGTGTCCGGCTCAGCCCGTGGTTGTTCCTTCAGGGTTAAGATCGGCATAACATTTGAGTCCGCAGAGAGATCGGGCGTTCTTTACCGCTGCGATCACGGCCCTTTCCATAACCCGTGCCGCAAGCAGGCCGACGACGCTTAGATCTGCTTCAACGCTTCCGGTTGACATTGCAAATATCGTATCGCCATCGTACATTGAATGGGCGGGCCTCATGGTTCTTGCATATCCGTTTTGAGCCATGGAGGCCAGCTTGGTCGCCTGCGCTTTTGTGAAGGCGGCATTTGTAGCCACAACGCCGATGGTCGTGTTGCCGCTGAAAAGGTTCTTTTTATCAGAGTATGCGCCGACCATGATCTCTTCGGTATCGGCCAGGGTCTGCATATCCTCATTAAGCGGACCGGCCAACCTTTTTCCCGAGAGGGGGTCCACGACATCGCCCAGGCAGTTTACCGCTACCATGGCGCCGACTCTCAGGTCTTCCACCTCAAGGGCATAACACCCCAAGCCGCTCTTCATAGCCCTGTGCATGCCCAGGATCTTGCCCACTGTGGCCCCTGTGCCTGCGCCAACAGCGCCTTGTTCGCATTCCACAGAACCTGCGTTCAGGCATGCCTGATACCCCATTGCCTTATCCGGCCTGATCCTGTAATCGCCGATCGTAAGGTCAAAGAGCGCCGCGGCGCAAACGATCGGGACCTTAGTGACCTGAACGTCAAATCCGACTTTTCTTTCCTCAAGGTATTGCATAACTCCGGCGGCAGCATCTAACCCGAACGCACTCCCTCCGGTCAGAATGATCGCGTGAACCTTTTGCACCAGATTGACCGGGTTCAACAGGTCGGTTTCTCTGGTTCCGGGAGCGCCGCCCCTCACGTCTACCCCAACCGTCGCCCCTTCTTCGCTGATTATGACAGTGCAGCCAGTGGCCGCCTTTAGATCCTGCGCGTGCCCAACCTGGATGCCCCCTATCTCTAAAAAGTCTATCTGTCTCATCTCCACGCTCCCCTATTGTCCACGAACAAAGAAGCTCTTGAATCAAGAAAACACAGTAACAGGAAACGGCTAATTGCAGCCCTCCACCCATTCCACCTCGGGCATGCGGCCCACACGGAACGCGGTCACCTTTTTCCCGTCCGTGTCGAAGATGATCGCCCGGCTCCCGTCGGGCGAACGGACAGTGAGGTAATGTCCTTCCGGGACATACCTCTGCCCTTCGACCTCTACCTTTGGGTAAAGCTTCATGATCTTCTCTTCGCTGTCGCCCAGCCTCGCGCCCTCCGGCGTCGCATAATCGCCCTTGTCCGCGTCGATCCTCGCAACGGTCCCTTCGATCACCATGATATACAGCCCCGGCAGCGATCCCGTGTACGCATAGGTACATGCATTCTCTTCGGGGGGAGCGTCATAAGAGAATGTGAGGCCGGTCGCCTTTACGACATCCTTTATCTTCATCCCGATCTCTATGTTCCTGTAGCCTGTGAACGTTAAAGCCTTCCCCGGGCCTTGGGCCCCGGCGGCGGCGCAAAGGGCCAGCGCTGCGACCGTGAGGATGAACAGCCTCATCGTCTGCTTACCATTTGACCGGCCCGTCTGCCGGTCCCGAAAAAAGATATCTCAGCTCAAGCGCCCTCTTCTCGACAACAGTAGCCCTGTAGTCGGCTATCACCACATCGCCGTAGGACCTCGTTTCCTTGTTGAGCTCAATCGCAAGGGCAAGGCCCGTGTCCCTGTACCTCAGCCACGCCCTCTGGGATTCTTTCAGCTTCTGCTGCGCCGCGGGGGAAAGGCCCTTCATCGATTCCCCGTATATCCTGTTCAATTCTCTATCGGCGTTCCTGTACCGCTCCTCATGGCAGGCAACGATCTCGCGGGTGTTGTCGGCCTTGCTGCAATCCTGCGCCGATGAGGCGACCGCGGGGCAGAACATGCAGAGCAGCGCGCCTATTAACATGATTATTTTCATTGCGCCTCCATGCTTGTCCTGTCCGCTACTCCTTGGTCAGCTCAACGCCCCCGCCGCTCTTTGCCCGTATGTACCAGTCGGAGCTCCAGCAGGTTGCGGTGCAGGTATCCACCCAGCCGTCATTTCCCAGCGTGCAGCGGTGGCATTTGTCCTCAGTGTATGATGTCGGGTAGGCGCAGCCGACGTTGAGAAAACGGGGGCACTTGGAGCCCGTTTCAAAGGTCCCCGACTGATGCGCCGGGATGCGGAGCCACTTATTTTCAATAGGGGCCGATCCGTAATAGAGGAACACGCCGCAATCCTCGTCCGTTGTGTTTACCACCTTGACCTTGTGGTTGATGAGTCCCCCCATCACCATGCCATACGAGCCTCCCAGGATCACCGCGAACGCTACGCTGAACACCAGCATCTGTTTCCATTGCTTCATGTCTTCCTCCTTATTATTTTCTCTTTTACCTTTATCGCTTGTTTTCGATAACATGTTCCCAGGGGAAATGCAACCGCAAAAAGTGCCCAATTGCCTGATCTGCCTCCGCAGGAAACTGTGATCTTTATCACTTGACATTATATTTATAATCATTATAATTTAATAGTGTTTATTTGTTAATATTTTGAATTACCCATAAGGAGGTACAAATGAAAAGACTCTTTATTTTGTTAGCGGCTATCGGGCTCCTCGCGGCAGCAAGCGGGGCGATGGCAG
>JAKQBZ010000253.1 GCA_029559435.1 Deltaproteobacteria bacterium
AGCGGATGCATTCGAGCGCTACGAGGTCCGCTGTTCCGAGGCAGACACCATCGGCCCCCATGGCAATGATCTTTGCCATATCGTATGCAGACCTGATGCCGCCGCTCGCGATAATAGTGATCTTGTCCCTTATCCCTTCGGCGAGGAGGAACTTGTGGACCTTGGGCAGCGCGTACTCGATGGGCATGGCGATGTTCTTCTTTGCAATATCGGGCGCGGCGCCTGTTCCGCCGTAGCTGCCGTCGAGCTGGACGATGTGCGCACCTGCGTAATAGCTGCCCACAACGACCATATCGACGTCGGTCGGCGTGGACACCTTGACCGACAGGAGGGCCTTTTTGTTGATCTCCTTGATCCAGTCCACGTGTTTTTTATGGTCCTCAACAGAGTATACGCTGTGGAATGGGAACGGGGAGAACAAGGCGCTTCCCGCCACCGCCTCGCGCATCTGCGCCACGCGGGGCGTCACCTTGTCGCCGAGGAGGTGCCCGCCGAGCCCCGGTTTCGCGCCCTGCGCGTATTTGAACTCCACGATGCGGACGCGCCTGATCGTCTCTTCCCGCACGCCGAAAAGGCCCGTTGCGACCTGCGTGATGATATGGTCGTCGTAGTCCATCAGCTCCTCGGGATAGCCGCCTTCCCCGGTACAGCAGAATGTGCCCAGCGCCGCTGCGGCCCGAACGCGGGAGAGCATGGTCACGATGCTCACAGAGCCGAAGGACATGCCGCCGAGATAGAGCGGCACCGGGATGGTTACCTTTGGGCGGGAGTCGCCTGAGCGGTTCAATTCAATGGCGGTGGAGATGTCCTCCTCTTCGTCGGTGCGTCCGTTGCCGTTTTTTTTCGGGAGGATAAACCGTATCTTGTCAAAGCCGCCGCCGGAGCTGCCCGTCTTGTAATCCAGGTCCTGGTGCGGGACAGCCCCTGTCTCCGCCATGTGCCACGTGCCGGCGAGGAGCTCCGCGGGCCAGCGCCTGTCGCCCAGCACTTCGAACGAAGGGTTCGGGCGGATATGGATCGCCTTTTCGGGACAGCGGCCCATACAATAGAAATCGTTTTTTGAACAGGAAGGGCCGAGGCAGAGATGCTCGTCCGACGGCTTCGGCCGTTTTGAGCCGGCGCGGTATACGCCATAGGGACAAAGCCCTACGCACAACCCGCAGTTGGTGCACGCCCTGGTTATCGTGATGCGGTATTTGCCGAGGGCGTTGCGGAAGCGGCTTGGGGCCCTTCTGATCTCGGGAAATTGGAAATGATCTGTTGCCATCCTTTAACCTCTCTTGCCCATTGTCGCGAAGATCTCACGCTCGAGATCCTCGAAGAACATGGCTCTCCCCATCTCGCCGCGGAGGCGCCTTGCCTCGCGGATGCCCATGGCGCCGAGTATTTCAAGGAGCTGGCTGTGCCACGCGGCCATCAGGTTCGCAATGCGGAGAGAGCCCCACACGGGGTCCACGCCATCAAGCTCAACGGGGCATGCGATCCCCTCTTTGCACCGCCTGCATACCCTGCATTCCATTGCCACGAGGAGCGGTATATCGATCGAAAGCGCATCGGCGCCGCAGATGATGAGCTTCGCCATGTGCTCCGCCATAGCGATGCCTCCGCCGCCGATGATCGTAACCTGGTCCCTCGCGCCTTTGTCCACGAGGTGAAGGTGGACCTCTTTTACCCGTTCTTTGATGAACAGCGGTTCGCTGCCTTCTTCAAGGCCATACTCGTCAGCGACGAGGTGGAGGACCTCGGCGCCCTGCTCAATGAGCGCAAGCGCGCGCTCCGTGATCTTTGGGCCGGGCCGCAGCCTTATCATGACGACGAGTGCGGGATTTATTGACTTGAACCTCTGCTGCAGCGCTATGGCGTCTTTTCCGTCGGGGATCTCGATGATCCGCGCGGAAGAGAGCAACTCTTCCTTCAGGCTACCGGGATTCCCGTCGACATAGATGATCGCATGGGGAAGGAATTCCCTTGTTGCGGGGCTGATGCCCGACTGCCTGACGACGGCAAAGGTGCCAAGCGCCCTCGCGCCATAGAGGAATGCAAGCGGGATATTGTCTCCCGGTGGAGACCATGGCAGCATATCGAAGATGACCGGCAAGGGTATCTCAACGAGAGGCGGCGCCGGGGAGGCGATCTCGCCGCCGGGGCCGAACTCGATGGACATGGCCTTGCGGCCGACGTCGACGGTGGTGCTTATGTATTCGCGCCCGTGGATCCCGTCCCTTGTGGGCCGGACGATCTCGGACATATCCGTCCACATGGCGTCGAAGCCCGGGCCGGAGAAGGGCCCTCCGTAGCCTGCGCCTGAAACCGGTATGCGGCCGCTCTCCGCCTGAAACCATAGCCCCGATATGATCTCCGGGGTCCAGTAGTGGTCGCCAAGCGCCTTGTAGGAAGGGTTAAGGCCTTTATGGATGAGCCTGTTGGGGCAGTTCTGGACGCAGCGGAAGCAGTCCATGCAGGCGCTGTCCAGTGAATCGAGCATCTGGCGGTCATCGAGGCCCCGCTTTTCGTACACCTGGTAGACGCAGTCCTTTTTTACGCAGCGGGCGCACTTCAGGCACCCTTCTTCCCAGGCGATGATGCCCGAGCGGGTTATCTTCTGATACTGGTTCGGCGCCTGGGATGTCTCAATGTGATATTTAGGCGGCATTATGCTACTCCCTTGAGGTTTCTGGCCTGGGATAGAGCCCGGCCTCTTCCACGATCTGGGGGACGACATCTTCCCATTCGATGGCCATGATGTGGACGCCGTGAACCCCTTCCATATATTTCAGCGCCATAATGGTTTCGACGGCTATCGCGATGCCTTCCCGGCGCTGGTCCTTTGGGTCAACGCCCTTCATCCGGCTTATGATATTGTCGGGCACGTCCATCCCGGCTACCTGCCTGCTCATATATTCAGCCATACGAGCCGATTTCAGCGGTGTCACGCCGCCAAGGATGTACACCTTCCTGTCGAGGCCCCTGTCGCGGACCTGCCTTATCCATTCCGCGAAGCGCTTCAGGTTGTAGATGCACTGGGTCTGGATGAACTCGGCCCCTGCAGCGGCCTTTTTGCCGAGCCGGACGACCCGGTAGTCGAAGGGATCGGCAAAGGGGTTTGCCACGGCGCCGATAAAAAGCCGCGGCGGCTCTGAAAGCTTTTCTCCGCCGATGATCAGGCCCTCGTCCCTCATCCTGCGCACGGCCTGGATAAACTGTATGGAATCGATATCAAATACGCCTTTTGCCTGTGGCTGATTTCCAAAGGATTGATGGTCTCCCGAAAGGCAGAGGATGTTCCTGATGCCGAGCGATGATGCCCCGAGAACATCCGACTGGAGGGCTATGCGGTTCCGGTCGCGGGTTACCATCTGGAGGACAGGGTCAAGCCCTTCCTGCCTGAGAATGGCGCAGGCGGCCATGCTGCTTAAGCGGACCACCCCGGTCTGGTTGTCCGTCACGTTGACGCTGTCCACGTAGCCCTTCAGAATATCGCCTTTTTTTTGTATGACCACGGGATCAGCCCCTTTTGGAGGACCGCATTCGGCAGTAACGGCAAAATTGTGTTGGGTCAGGACATTTTTCAGATTGCTCTCAGCTTTCACTTCTCTGGTCCTCCCTTACTATTTTCCTGGGCCCCTTACCCTGCTGCTTTGACCAGTCCGCAGGGGGGTAGATCGCCTCCAGGAGGTCGCTGCGGCCTGCACTGTCAAGGCGCTCGACGATAAGCTGCCACGCGCAGGGGGAGTCGGGGTCGACCTCGCAGGCGCCGTTCTTCGAGCCGCCGCAGGGCCCGTTGAAAAGGCCTTTTGCGCAGCGCGTGACAGGGCAGACACCGGCAAAATAACCAAGCTTGCAGTCGCCGCAGGCGCGGCAGTTCTCCACCCACAGTCCGGACTCTTTCGTCTCGCCGATGAAGGTTGTGTTCAGGGCAGGGACGACCGGGGTCTTCGGGAATACCTCCGCCACGGCCTGGACGCCTGCACCGCAGCCGAGGGAAAGGATTACATCGTACCTGCCCACGGCCTCCGTAAGCTTGTCGATGAATTCGTAGACGCACTGGCGGTCTATGGTCATCTCATGCGCCTCGATCGTGCGCCCCTCTATCTGCGCGTCCATGCGCAGCGCCGACGCGAGGAGGCCGACCTCCTTTTCTCCTCCGGAAGCGCATTCGGCAACGCAGGTCCCGCAGCCCACCACGAGGATCTTCCTGTAAGGCGCAAGCATTGCCTTGATCTCGGCCAGGGGCTTTCTTTCTGCAGTAATCATTTCTTTACTCCTTTTAGTTAATGGGAAACCCGCAAGCGGGTACCCGGCTCAAGAACTAACTGATAAAAGATTATAGGTCCAATAAGTCCTATAGGACCTATTTTTCCGCTTTTTGCTTTCTGCTCTTCTCACCTTCTTATCTTCTCACCTTCTCGTTTTCCGCTCTCCGCTGCCTTATTTGCTCCTTACCGCTGAGGTGCTTACCTTCGCATCACGGGCAAGCAATTCCTTTGCTATTGCGCCGATATTGGCAGGCATTGCCGCCGTCTTATTTATCAGCTCTATGCGCGCGCCTTCGAGCCCGATCTCTTCGATCAGCTTCTGTGCATACTGAACGCGCTTTTTCGCCCGCAGGTTCCCTTCGCGGTAACGGCAGGCGCCCTCGGGACAGGCAATGAGATAGACCATATCCGCCCCTGATTCAAACGCCCGCAGGAGATGCAGGGGCTCTATGCGGCCGCTGCAGGGCAGGGGGAAGAACCTGACCCGCGGGCCGAGCTCCTTCTCGATGGCGCGCCTGTTTTTGTCCTGGTTGATATCCAGTTGCCGGCAAAAAAATATGGTGATGTTCAATCCTGCAGATATCTGGTCCATATATTAGTCCTTACGTAAAGGCATGTTTTTCTCTGTCCCACCACAGCGGGTGCTTCTTTTGCCGGCGCCTTTTCCCGTCTTCTATAAAGATATCTATTACGTTCCTGATCCGCAACGATGATTCAATGATCTTTTTAAAATTATCCAGAAACCGCCCCGCGTGCCTGAGAAAGGCCTTTTCCACTCTTGCCGCGTCGCTGAGCGCTTTCAGGGCAGCTTTTTTATCTTTTTCATCCTCCATCCATTTCCTAACCATGTCCGGAGTTGCCTCAACGTGGAACTGGAGGCCGTAGGCGTTGCTCCCTACCTTAAATGCCTGGTTTTTGCAATGTTCGCCCGTTGCCAGCAGCATGCCGCCATCGGGTATTTCAAATGTATCTTCATGCCACTGGAATACCGACATGCGCTCCGGAAGATGCCTGAAAAGCATGTCCCCTTTGCCCCCCTTTGTTGTTTTGATCCTATACCATCCTATCTCTTTTTCCGGTGCTTTGTAAATCTTTACGCCGCAGGTCTTAGCCAGAAGCTGGGCGCCGAGACAGATGCCAAGGAAGGGAACTTCTTCGACAAGGGCTTTCCGGATGAGCTTTTCTTCCTCGCTCAGGAAGGGAAATTTTTCCACCTCGTAGACATTCATGGGCCCGCCAAGCAGAATGACGGCGGCTATCTTCCGGAGGTCTTCCGGCAGGGCCTCCCCCTTTTCGAGCTCTACGGTCTCAAATTCCCACTCATCAGAGCGAAGCGCGTCCCCGACCAGCCCCGGGCCCTCATGTTCTGCGTGCTTGACTATAAGGATCTTGTTTTTCATTCAAAACTCCCTGTGTTCATTTGCACCGCCGATCCGCCCTGCGCGGGAGGAGGACCCCATCCCCCCGGTTGGAAGGTATGGTGTGGGGGGTTACCGGGGGAATAGGGGGTTTCAAGCAGCCCTACATATCAAAATAGAGATAGAACTCATACGGGTGCGGGCGAAGGCGCACGGGATCTATCTCTGCCTCTCGCTTGTACTCTATCCATACATCAATGACATCTTTCGTGAAGACATCTCCCCTCAGCAGGAACGCATGGTCCTTTTCGAGGGCGGCAATGGATTCTTCGAGCGAGCCGGGAACTGTAGGTATCTTTGCCGCCTCTTCGGGCGGAAGGTGATAGGTGTTCACGTCTGCCGGTTCGCCGGGGTCGATCTTGTTGATAATGCCGTCGACGCAGGCCATGAGTATCGCCGAGAAGGAGAGGTAGGGGTTGCATGTCGCATCAGGAGGCCTGAACTCGATCCTCTTGGCCTTGGGGTTCTCCGAGTACATGGGTATCCTGACCGCCGCCGACCGGTTCCGCGCTGAATAGACAAGGTTGACGGGGGCCTCGTAGCCGGGGACGAGCCTCTTGTATGAATTGGTGGTCGGCGCGCAGAATGCCAGAAGAGCAGGTGCGTGCCTGAGCAGGCCGCCGATGGCATATCTGCCCAGCTTGCTCAACCCCGCGTATCCCTTCGCGTCATAGAAGATGTTCTCGCCTTTGTTCCAGAGGGATATGTGGGTGTGCATGCCCGAACCGTTGTCCGCGAAAAGGGGCTTCGGCATGAACGTCGCCACCATGCCGTTCTGCTTCGCCATGTTCTTGACGATATATTTGTACATGAGGCACTGGTCTGCCATCTTCACGAGGGAACTGAACTTCATGTCGATCTCGCATTGCCCCGCTGTCGCCACCTCATGGTGGTGGACCTCAACTTTAATTCCCGTCTCGAGCATCTTGAGCGTCATCCTGCTCCGCAGGTCCTGGATCGAGTCATGGGGCGGGACCGGGAAATACCCTTCTTTGTATCGCGGTTTGTATCCGAGGTTCGGTTTCTCGTCCCTTCCCGAGTTCCACTCGCCTTCGTCGGAGTCGATAAAGTAATAGCCGCAGTTCTCCGTCTGGTCGAAGCGGATGTCGTTAAAGAGGAAAAATTCATATTCGGGGCCGTAAAAGCTTGTATCGGCAAAGCCCGTAGTCTTCAGGAACGCCTCTGCCTTTTTCCCGACGTAACGGGGGTCGCGCGTGTAGGGCTTCCTGGTGATGGGGTCATAGATATCGCAGAGGATGCTCAGCGTCGGTATTTCACAGACCGGGTCTGCAACGGCCGATTTGGGATCAGGCAGGAGTATCATGTCTGATTGCTGGATCTTCTGGAATCCCCTGATCGAGGAGCCGTCGAAGCCGATCCCTTCCTCCCAGATGCTCGTCATGGGGTCGTCGATCTCTGTCAGCTCTGCCGTCGGGATGGAGAAATGCTGCCATAATCCGGGCAGGTCGTTGAATTTGAGATCAACGATCCGGATGTTGTTCTTTTTTACGAGGCGGGCTACATTGTCGATATCTGCCGACGTTGCTGCTCCATTCCACCTGAACGATGTCTTCGATCTTTTTGGCTCTTTCATATATGCTTCCCTGGCGTTGACTTTTTGAACTACGTTGTTCGGAGTTTAAAAGATCCCCTCGAAGGTCGGTGAGGGATAAAAGACATGCACATCGACGTGCATATGTTGATACGCGTGTTGCTACTATTTAAAGTAAAGAACCCTTACGTTTGTTAACTCCATTGCCGTAATTCGTATATAGTATATCGTATATAGAAATCCAAAACGGAATCCGGAATCCGAATATCGAAAGCTACATTTCACCGGCAATCTTATTAACAGATTTTGTTTTTCTCGCCTCACGCCTTCCGCCTCACGCCTCACGGATTTTTTACCCTATCGCTTCTCCTCCGTGCTCCTCCGTGCGTATCCTTACGCACTCGACGAGGTCGAGGACGAATATCTTCCCGTCGCCGATATTCCCGGTCTGGGCGCCTTTTACGATGGCGTTGATCGTGGGATCCACAAAGCTTTCGTTGACGGCTATTTCGAGGCGTATCTTCCTGAGGAGGTTGCCCATCTCCCTGACCCCGCGGTATACCTCGGCCACACCCATCTGGCGGCCATGTCCGAGGACCTCGTTGACGGTGATGAGGTTCACCTCGGCCTTATAAAGCTCCTGCTTGACCGCCTCCAGCCTGTCAGGCTTTATTATCGCTATTATTAATTTCATGCTAAATACCTCCTTCTTATTCCAGGATCGTGTAGGCGTTTTCGTGGTGCTGCGTGAGGTCAAGGCCCATGACCTCGTCTTTTTCCTTTACCCTGACCTTCATGACAACATCGATCAGCTTATAGATGATGAGGCTGACGACAAAGCTGTATGCGAGGGTTATTGCAACGGCGATCAACTGGACAACGAACTGCTTCGGGTTGCCGAAAAAGAGCCCGTCGGCCCCCGCGGGGTTGACCGCCTTCGAGGCAAAAAGCCCTGTTGCCAGCGCTCCCCATATGCCGCCGACGCAGTGGACTCCGAAGACATCAAGGGCGTCGTCGTAGCCCAGTCTGGGTTTTATGATCGTTACCGCCATATAGCAGAAGATGCTTACAAAGATCCCGATTACGATGGCGGAGAGTGCGCTCACGAACCCCGCCGCCGGCGTTATGGCAACAAGCCCGGCAACAGCCCCTGTCGCGGTTCCGAGAACGGTCGGCTTCTCATGGAAGGCCCAGTCGAGCAATGCCCAGCTCAAGCCCGCCGCCGCCGCAGCGGTATTGGTGACGACAAAGGCATTGACGGCGATCTCGTTGGCGCCGAGCGAGCTGCCGGCGTTGAACCCGAACCATCCGAACCACAGCAGCGCCGTCCCGAGTATGGTGAAGGGAAGGTTGTGCGGCAGGATCGCCTTCTGCGTGCTTCCCCGCCTCTTCCCGATGAATATCGCGGTCATCAGCGCTGCGATGCCGGCGTTGATATGCACAACCGTACCGCCTGCGAAATCGAGGGCGCCAAGCTCCTTAAGCCATCCGCCCACTCCCCACACCCAGTGGCACACGGGATCATAGACGAACGTCGACCAGAGGACCATGAAAATGAGGAATGCGGAGAATTTCATCCTCTCCGCGAAGGCGCCGATTATGAGGGCAGGCGTGATGACCGCGAACATCATCTGGAATATCATAAAGAGCTGGTGCGGTATGGTGGCGGCATAATCCGGATACGGGGCCAAGCCCACTCCCCGGAGGCCGGCCCACTCAAGGCTGCCCCAGAACCCTTTCCCCGGGGCGAATGAGAGGCTGTAGCCGAAGAGGACCCACTGAACGCTGACAACGCAAAGGAT
>JAKQBZ010000254.1 GCA_029559435.1 Deltaproteobacteria bacterium
AATGGGCGTTGAAAGGGTTGCGATGATCAGATACGGCATTGATGATATCAGGCAGTTCTATTATAACGATGTCAGGTTCCTTTCGCAGTTTTGAGATAACATGGAAATGAAAACTCTAAATCCGAATATCGAAGCACTAAACAAATTCAAATGTTCAAAGCCCAAAACGCTAAGAAACATACATCTGTTCCGGACATTTGATATTTGTATTTTGATATTGTTTAGTGCTTGGTGCTTAGGATTTAGAAATTATATATCTACAGGTATTGCACAGTGAAGGTCCCTTTCGAGTGGCTTCGTGAATTTGTCGTTATCGATATGGATCCGCAGGACCTTGCGGTGAAGCTGACCATGTGCGGGCTGGAAGTGGAGGGGACGGAAGTACTGGAGCCGTCTTTCGACGGTGTTGTCGTGGGCAAGATCATCGGCATCGATAAACACCCTGACGCCGAGAACCTTGTCCTGTGTACGGTCGATGCGGGCATGGAAATGCTGCCGATCGTCTGCGGGGCAAAGAATACGGCCGTGGGAGACAAGGTCCCCCTGGCAACGGCAGGCGCAAGGCTGAAAGACGGTTTTGTCGTCGAAAAGAAAAAGATCCGCGGCATCGAATCCCCCGGTATGCTCTGCTCCGAAAGGGAGCTCGGCCTTTCTGACGACCACAGCGGCATCTTCATACTCCCGGACGAATGCAGGGTAGGCCACTGGCTCCACGAAGAGGACCTTGTCTGGGACGTGATCCTGGATATCAACATCCCGCCCAACAGAGGGGATTGCCTCTCCATGTACGGCATCGCCAGAGAGGTCGGCAGCATCCTTGGCCAGAGGGCAAAGCTGCCTGTTTTCAACCTCGAAACAGACGCGGGCAAGAAGGTAAAGGACCATGTGTCGCTGACGGTCCTCAATACCGACGCCTGCCCCCGGTATGTCCTCCGGTTGATAAACGGCATATCCATCGGGAAATCACCGTTCTGGATGAGAAACAGGCTCATAAAATGCGGGATGAGGCCGATCAATACCATAGTAGACGTCACGAATTACGTCATGCTGGAGCTCGGGCAGCCCCTCCATGCCTTCGATTACCACAGGATACGCGGAAAAAGGATAGAGGTGAGGCTTGCCGACAAGGAAGCAGCCTTCAGGACGCTGGACGGCCAGGAGCGGAAGCTCCTCCAGGGAGATATCCTTATCTGCGACGGAGAAGGACCTGTGGCCCTTGCCGGCATCATGGGAGGAGAAAACTCGGAGATCTCAGAGGCCACGGAGGACGTGGCACTGGAAAGCGCTTACTTTAATCCCCTCTATATCAGGAAGACAACGAGAAGGCTTGGGATCAAATCAGAGGCATCGCTTCGCTTTGAAAAAGGCATCGACATCGACAATGTCGGCTTTGCCGCTGAAAGGGCCATTTTTCTTATGAACATGCTTTCAGGCGGCAAGGTCATGAAAGGCGAGCGGGAGGTTCACGAAAAGAGGGAGCTGAAGACGCTCTTCGTTACTTACAGCTACATTAACGGACTGCTCGGCACTCACATATCGCAGCAGGACATTACAAAGATACTGCGGTCCATCGACATCCATATCAAAAAGGAAGGCGAGGAAGGGCTCCTCATTACGATACCGAATTTTCGCCACGATATCGACGAGCCTGCAGATATTGTCGAGGAGATATCCAGGCTGTACGGCTATGAACGCATCCCTGCCACAAGGCCCGTTGCAGCCCTTTCGGGACAGAAACGGACCGCCCGGGAGGTCTCTCTTAACGCCGCAAAAGAGTTCTTCAAGGGGGCGGGGTTTTTTGAATTAATAAACTTTGCCTTTTTCAGCGAAAAAGATGCAGCAAACTTTCTTATCCCCCCATCGGACGAGAGGGCGTCCTTTGCAGGCATAGTGAACCCTATCTCCAGGGAGTATGCCGTAATGAGGACCTTTATCGCGCCCGGCGTGCTGAAGAGCGTTGCATACAACATCAACAGGGGCGCGAGAAATCTCAGGTTTTTCGAGAAGGGCAAGGTCTTCTTCCTTTCCGGAGAAGGCAAGCCATACGAGCGCACTGCGATCTGCTTTGCGATCACGGGCCGGGAGGCGGAGTTTTTCTGGCGGGATAAATATAGCGACTATGATTTTTTTGATATAAAGGGTATAATGGAAGGACTGATGGGGGCCTTCGGTGTTACATTTTCTTTGAGGAATACCGTGGAACCTTTTCTCAATCCACAAAGGGGGGCGGATATTCTTGTCGACGGGGTACAGGCAGGGTGGATCGGCGAACTCAGGGAAGAAGTCCTGAAATCCTATGAAATAGAACAAAGTATCTATTGTGCTGAGTTGCAATTTGATATAATCTTACAAAAGGTGAAACTGGAGGTACAGTACCGTTCTATACCGCGGTTCCCTCAGGTCACGAGAGATTTTTCCTTCTTTATAGACGATTCTCTGCCTGTGGGGATGCTTACAGACAAAATCAGGGGGGTTTCGCCGCTCATTACGTCTGTAGATATTTTTGACATGTTCAAAAAAGAGAAGAGGAGCGTATCCTTCCGTGTCATCTTCCAGTCTTACGAGGACACCCTGACAGATGAAGAGGTAAACCGCTTGCAGGAGACTATCATTAAAGAACTTACAAATATAGATGGAATTTCGTTAAGGGCATAAGGAGGGCGTATGACCAAGATAGATATCGTTACAAATCTTTATGAGAAACTCGGATTTTCCAAGAGGGAGTGCGCAAATATCGTTGACACCTTTTTCGAGATCATCAAGGATACCCTTGAGAAAGGAGACAATGTGAAGATATCCGGGTTCGGCAACTTCTTTGTGAGAAAGAAAAAGGCCCGGCGCGGCAGAAACCCTCAGACAGGCGAAGAGATCAAGATCACCGAACGGCAGGTCCTCAGCTTCCGGCTCAGCCAGGTTTTGAAGGACGAAATTAACAACAAAAGTACAAAATGAACAGGGATATTCCTGATAGGGTATTCTACAGAATAAAAGAGGTCTGTACGCTAACGGGCCTGAAACCGCACGTTCTCAGGTACTGGGAGCAGGAGTTTAAAGATATCAAGCCCGTTAAGAGTCCTACGGGACAGCGGTTGTATAAGAAGAAGGACCTCGAGATAATCTTTACGATTAAGAAACTGCTTCACGAGAAACGCTTCACGATCGACGGTGCAAAGCAGTACCTCGCCAACCACAAGCGCATCCTCAACGAGATCAGGGAAGACCTGACGGAGATCGTGGAGATACTAAAGAAGGAGGAATAATATTGAAGATAATTATTGCCGCCAGCCTCGCCTTTTTCATTTTTGGCTGCGCCGCCGGAACCGGAACTGTCTATATAGCAAAAACAGAATCAGAGAGCATCGAAAGCACCTATAGTGATCCACGGGTCCAGTCATTGCATCAGAAGAACTCAGACCTTATCAGGGATATCTACTGGAGGTTGATCCAGTCCAACGTGGGCATCTACCGGAGGGGCATCGGCATAACGACCCTGACAGATCAGCACAATAAGCAGCTTCACTATCTCATGGTAAATATCAGGCCTTCGGACGTGTACTTCGATGAGAACTCAACAAAACCGGAAGGCCGTTTCTCCCAGGTTCTCATGACCGCATTCCCGAAATATTTAAAGTTCATCAAAAGCAGCGACCTTGACCGTGATGACATCGAGGGGCTGGCCTTCGGGATATACTGGCCTGTCCGTGATTACTCCCAGTGCAATACCTATGGCGGATTCATCGAGTACATTCACGTTTACTTCAGGAAAAATGACGCGCAGGATGTCCTTGAGGGAAGGGTGCCGTACCCTGACAGCCTGAAGGAGGAAGTAGAGATCATCACCAGCCTTGACCTTAAGCCTGCAAAAAGCGTGAGGCCGGTCTTTTAAAAGTTCATAGCGGTATTTATGCAACATCCTTATTGTTCTTCAGCTTGTTCCTTAAATAGTTTAAGGCCCCGCCTTCTCTCAGCACCCTTTTGTCAAAATCAGAGGCATCAAGGATTGTTTCAAATTCGATATCTTTATTTACCACCTTTATTCTTACCTCGCCTTTATCAACCTGCGCGTATACATCGTCAATCGCACACACATCGTCCGCATCAACCCTGTTGTAGTCATCCTTATCCCTGAACAAAAGCGGAAGTATCCCGTAGTTGATGAGGTTTTCTTTGTGTATCCTTGCAAAGGATTTCGCGATCACCGCCTCAACGCCCAGATACATCGGGAGCAGCGCCGCATGCTCCCTGCTTGAACCCTGTCCATAGTTCTCTCCGCCGATGATCGCAGAGCTTTTCAGCCTTCTGGCCCTGTCCACAAACGCCTCGTCGGTATAGCAAAAAGTAAATTCTGCAAACCGGGGAATATTTGCGATGTACCGGAGGATTTCCGAGCTTGCAGGGATGATGTCGTCTGTTGTGATGTTGTCGCCCAGCTTGATCGCCACCGTTGCCTTCAAGGGATCCTTTAACGCGCCCCTCTCCGGAAGCTGTGTAATATTATTCCCCCTTATGATGGATACCGCCAGGTTATCTTCCACGTCGCCGGGCGCAATGATCATGCTGTCATCCACTTTATACTCCTCCGGTTCATTGCAGCCTTTCAGGCAGTCTACGTCAAAGACGTCCCTCGGGTCGGTGATGCGGCCGGTTATTGCGGTCGCAGCCGCCGTCTCAGGGCTGACCAGGTAGATGGAGGCTTCATTGGACCCGCCTCTTCCCCTGAAGTTGCGATTAATCGTCCTTGCGGCAACCCCGTTTACGTGCGGTACCTGGCCGATGCCGATGCATGGGCCGCACGAGCATTCGAGTATCCTCGCCCCCGCCGAGACAAGATCTGCCAGTATGCCGTCCCGGACAAGGTGCTCCAGCACCTGCCTCGAGCCGGGCGCAACCGTCAGGTCAACATCCTTGTTCACCTTTTTGCCTTGCAGCATCCTTGCGGCCTTTGCTATGTCCGAGTAAGAGGCGTTTGTGCAGCTTCCGATGAAAACCGAATCTACTTTGACGTTCCGCGCGTCTCTTGCCTTTTTTACCAGATCGGGCATGTGGGGTTCTGCGACCAGAGGCTCAAGGCCGCCAAGGTCGATCTCAACCACTTTGTCGTATTCAGCGTCAGGGTCAGGCAGCAGCTCTGTCCAGTCCCGTTCCCTGTTCTGTGCCTTCAGGAAATCACGGGTAACCTGGTCGCTGGGAAAAACAGCCGTTGTGGCGCCAAGCTCGATGCTCATATTGGCTATCGTGGCCCTTTGCGGTATGGAAAGCGATCGAACCCCTTCGCCGGTGAATTCAAGGATGTATCCGATCCCGCCTTTTACGGAGAATATCCTCAGCGCCTCAAGGGCGATATCCTTTGCCGACACGCCGGGCCGAAGCGCCCCGGTCAATGCTATGTTCCACACTTTAGGCGGTGCAAGCTTAAAGCCTTCGCCCACCATGCACTTTGCCACGCTCAGGCCCCCGCTGCCGATGGCGAGCATGCCCAATGCGCCGGACGTAGGCGTGTGGCTGTCCGCCCCAATCAGCACCTTTCCCGGCATGGCAAACCTCTGGCAGTGGAGAAAGTGGCAGATGCCGTTGCCCGGTTTTGAAAAATATATGCCGAACCTTTGCGCCGCAGTCTTGAGATACAGATGGTCGTCTGCATTTTCAGATGAGGTCGCGAGCGTGTTATGGTCGCAGTAAAAGACCGAGGTCTCGGCGCTTACCTTGTCGGCGCGAACGCTCTCAAGGATCTGGGCGGCCATGATCCCCGTCAGGTCGTGGCCCAACGTCTGGTCTACGCTGATGGTGATCTGTTTGCCCCCGGCAATGTCTCCGTCCAGGAGGTGGCTTTTGATGATCTTTTTCGTAGCATTCAATCCCATGTTCTTCTCCTGTGCTTCCTATCGGCCATCATTCCTTCGAGATCCTGTCAGCGGTCAACGTTCCCATCTCTACAGTGGTCACCTTTTTCGTTCCTTCCATATAAATGTCAGGGGTTCTGTACCCGTCATGGAGGACCCTGTGAATTGCCCTGTCTATGGCCCCTGCCTCTTTCGAAAGGTTTAGGGCGATCTCCAGCATCATGCCAACCGAAGCTATGGTTGCCAGAGGATTGGCAATGCCCATCCCGGCAATGTCAGGGGCCGTGCCGTGGATCGGCTCATAGAGCCCAAAGCTCTTCTCGTTCAGGCTTGCAGACGGAAGCATCCCCACGGAACCGGTGGCTACCCCCGCTTCGTCGGATAGGATGTCCCCGAAGATGCTGGTCGTCAGGATAACGTCGAAGATATGGGGGTTGCACGCCAGCTCCATCGCGGCCTTGTCAACCAGCATATGCCTGAGCTCTACTTCCGGATAACCTTCGGCGACCTCGTTGACCGTATCCCTCCAGAGCCGGGAGGCCTCAAGGGCGTTAGCCTTGTCAACGCTGATGATGCGTTTGCGCCTCCTCATGGCGATCTCGAAGGCCATCCTGGCGACCCTCGTTATCTCCATAACGCTGTAGCATTCCACGTCATAGGCCTCTAAGCCGTATTTACCTTCACGACGCCCTTTCTCATTGAAGTAGATACCTCCCGTAAGATCCCTGATAAGCATGAGATCGATCCCTTTCTCGATGATGCGGTTCTTTAAAGGCGAGTTCTCTGTGAGGTCTTCATATATTTTTGCCGGCCTCAGATTTGCGAAGAGGTTGAATTCGCGGCGCAGCCTCGCCAATGCCCTCTCGGGCCTTTGCTCCCTCGGAAGGCCATCCCATTTTGGGCCGCCTGCTGCTCCGAACAGTATGGCGTCACAGCTCCTGCAGATCTCAATGGATTCGTCCAGTATCGGCGTACCATGCTTGTCTATGCAGGCGCCGCCTGCCAGCATATGCTCGTAGCTGAAAGTATGGCCGTACACCTCTCCGATGCGGTCCAGCACCTTTACGCCTTCGCCTACTACGTCCACCCCGATCCCGTCTCCGGGTATAACGGCAATCTTGAAGTCCATCTGCAACCCTCCTTCGAAGAGTAAATTCTGTCAGCCCCCTGCCGGCCCTTTCTCCTGCAATCTCTCCAGCGCCTTCTTCCGCATCAACGGTTTGACCCCGCCTTCTTTGTACATGCCGATAATGAATTCGCTGGGAGGCTCGCCCTGGTGGAC
>JAKQBZ010000264.1 GCA_029559435.1 Deltaproteobacteria bacterium
TTAAGCCCTTGCCGCCCCTGATATCGTCTGCTTTCAGCTTGTTCTCATCGGCAACAGGGCCCCTGACAAGCTCTTTGGGGCCGGCAGCCTCAACGAGGTAATCCTCAATGATCAGGTAGTCCATCTCGGTGGACATAAAACATCGCAAGGCGTCCCCGGGGGTCTCCACAATGGGCTCGCCGGCTATATTAAAAGAGGTGTTCAGTATGACCGGGACACTGGTGATGTTATAAAACTCCTTGATGAGGTCATAATACCTGCCGTTGTCATTTTTCGTCACCGTCTGGACCCGCGCCGTGCCGTCAACATGGGTAATGGCAGGGACTATCGCCTGCTTGTCGTTTTTCACCGCGGCGATGAGGAGCATATAGGGGCTCTCACAATCGAGGTCAAAATATTCAGGGGCATGCTCCAGCAGGACCGAAGGAGCGAAAGGGCGGAACCCTTCCCTGTGCTTTACCTTTGCGTTCAGGATGTCCTTCATTTCCGGCTTTCCCGGGTCGCAGATGATGCTCCTGTGTCCAAGCGCACGGGGGCCGATCTCGCTTCCGCCCTCCAGCCAGCCGAGTATCTTCCCGTCTGCCAGAAGTGCGGCAGATCTTTTTACGATATCCTTTTCCTTTGTAAATTTGATGTTGGGCGTATTGTGCAATGCTTCGAGGATCTCTTCCTCGCTGTAATCTCTGCCGAGGTACGCGTTTTGGAACCTGTATCTCCCTGGCGCCTCTTTCCCGACAAAGTGCGCGCCATAGAGTGCGCAGCCAAGGGCTATGCCTGAGTCGCAGGCGCCGGGCTGGATGAAGATGTTCTCAAAGGGCGTATTGTCAAGGATCTTTTTGTTCGCCACGCTGTTCAGGCCTACGCCGCCCGCATAACAGAGGTTTTTGCTCGGGCTTATCCGGTAGAGATGGCGCGCTATCTCAATGAGCCCGTCCTCGGTTTCCTTCTGCACGGCGTAGGCGATCTCTGTATAAAGATCGTCTGGCAGCGCCTGGTTCTCGCGGCGGGGCAGGTCGGGGAAGAACCGCTTCTGGTAAAGGTCGTTATGCCGCACAAAATTCTTCTCGCTTCTGGTGAGCGCAACGCCGTCTATAACATCGAAGAATTTCGGCTCTATTGTTTTGCCGGGTTGGCCGCCATAGGGGGCAAGCCCCATCACCTTTCCTGAACCAAAATCACCGAAGTTCAAAAATACCGATGTCCCCATATAGACGAGGCCAAGCCCGTTCATGTATCCCGGAGCAGTACAGTCCTTCCGTATGGGGGTAAGCTCGTTGCCCTGTGCCCTGTAGAATGACTGCACCTCTTCGCGGTCTTTCTGCTCTTTGACCGTCAGCCCCCGGAGCGAAAAAGGAAGCTCCCTGCCGGTCTCGATCTCGACGGACTTGCTCCCCAGCCCGTCAACGACCATTATGGCAGCCTCATCGAAAGGCGATGCGCAAAAGGCGCTCGCCGCGTGTGCATCGTGGTGGGAGACCGTATGTATCCTGCCTGTATAGCCGAGATCCTCCCTGATCGAACCGACCGTGACGTTGTTTCCTTCTTTGTCATAACGGGTGACCCCCACGATGAGGTCGACCTCGTTGATGTCCTTCAGCCCTGCGGCCTGGAGGAGATATTTCACCGAAAGATGGGGGAAGTAGCCTGAGTGCTTCCTCCTGTCAAGCCTCTCCTCGCCGATGGCCCAGATGCGGCCCTTCGATATGATGGCGCCGCCCGTGTCATGCCCGAATATATGGAGCCCTAAGATATTCACACAATACCCCTATAGATTATCTTCCCGAGAACAGTGCAACATATAAATTTTCCTAATATAACAGGAGAACCCCGGCCAGTCAACCGCAAAAGCAGCCCCGGACATAAGAGAAAAACAGCAGAGAGCGGAGGGCTAAGAGCTGAGAGCGAACCCAATAAACTTAATTAACCCGATGAGCGCAGGGGATGCGGGCGGCACAAACCACCACATCCCAACAAAATCCTTGACAAGCTGCAGGATATGAACGCATTAATATCGCAGGCGCTTCAGGGCGCGCATACTATGGAAGCACACGACAACAGCCCCCTCGTATCGATCGTCATACCCACCTACAACTATGCAGACTATCTGCCGACAGCGATCGCGTCATGCCTTCAGCAGACATACAGGAACATCGAGATCATCGTTGTCGACGATGGCTCAACAGACAATACCCCTGCGGTCGTTGAAGGGTTCCGCGACAGGGTCCGCTCCATCCGTCAGGCCAACCAGGGCGTTTCATCTGCAAGGAACAGGGGGCTTGAAGAGGCGCGAGGCAGCTTCATTACTTTTCTTGATGCAGACGACTCGCTCACAACAGACTCTATCGAGATGAGGGTGAGGATCCTTACCGACAACGATGACGCCGGCTTCGTCATCAGCTCCACCCTTTCCAAGCATGCCCCTGATGAAACACCGTACCTCCATGATGAGACAGGACAAAGCTTTTTCTCAGAAAGATTGTACGAAGACCTCCTTTGCAGGCGCATCTCCTTTGCCACATGCGCCGTCCTCATGCGCACCGACGTCGCAAGGACGTTTTCCTTCCCGACGCACATATCGAATGGCGAAGATATCGTCTATTTCACCAAGGTCTTTTTTCGAAGGAAGGGATATTTTCTCTCCACGCCCACGGCCATCACCTTCAGCCACCCTGACAGCCTTCGTCATAATATCGAACAACTGAAGAGGCAGGGAATCGACTTTGTGACAGCCATTATTGATGACCCCTATTACAAGGGGGCACTCGACCATCTCCGCAAAGACCTTTTCTCCAACCGTTACATGGAGCTCTTCCGGAGATACTACGCGGCCGGCGAGAAAGTCCTCGCCAGAGAGTGCTACAGAAAAGGGATCAGGACAAACCCCCGCAAGCTATCCAGGATCGACTATCTCGTAAAATTCATAAAAACATATTTTTAAGCTGTTTTTCTTGCCGGCAGGTAGATGAGAAATGGGGTATAGGGGACAAGGAGGATGTTGTGCGGCCTCGCGACCTCTTCCTCTTCGACAAGCCCGAGGCTTGAAAGGTAGGGGAACCGCACCTCCAGCGGCGAGCAAAGCCTTGGCTCAAGGGGTGAATGGAAGACCTCAAGGCGGCGGACGATAGCGGAATCGCTGTAGAATCCGGCGAGGGGGTCAATGAGGTAGGACAGGGCCTCTTCCCGGGACGGAAAGGGCTCAAGGGCTGTAACCTTTTCTGCCGTCTGCCCTGCTTTAATAGAAAATCGGCCGTGCCAGGCCCCCGAAGCCTCATAGGCGCCATACCTGCCGTTCATATCCTTGCGGGTGCGGATCGCAAAGGGAGTATGTTCCACGGGCATTCCCGAGAGAATTCTGTACAGAAAGGTGATGAGGGAGCCGCTTATGCCGCAATGGACGAAATAGACGGCCGGTTTCCCTGTTGCCGGATCGATCACGTAGGTGCGGATATTCACCTGGTCGAAGGGGATCCCCGGGGTGGGGATCGTCGCTGCCCCGCTTGTCCTTCCGCGAAAGATGACGAGAGATAGGAAGACCTTGCCTTGTTGTACCTCGGCAAGGCGGAAATTATTCGGTATGCGGGCTAAAAGACGCTCTGTAGGGATAAGGTACGACACATAGAGCATATCATGGAGACGCATCTCCACAGAGAAGAGCTTTTTGAGGATGGCCATAGGAGATACTATAGGACATTCATTCAATAAAAACAATGCCGCAAGGCCATGGCCTGCGCAAGGGGGTTGACATTGGCGGAGAAATGCATATGCTATTGGATACTGTTATTGAACGATGAGCGATAACAGATTAAAGAAAAGGAGTGTAATTATGTTCGAGATATCTGACATGGCAAGCGAGATGATCAAGCAATTCCTTGCAGACAAGGACGGTCCGCAATCCGTGCGCGTCATGATGACAGAGGGCGGGTGATCAGGGCCCTCATTGGGCATGGCTCTGGATGAGCCGCATGACGATGATCAGATCTTTAACGAAAAGGGCGTTACCTTCATCGTGAATAAAGGGCTTTTTGATGAAGTAAAACCGATCAGCATCGATTTTGTTAAATCTGCCATGGGCGCAGGCTTTATGATAAAATCGGAGCTTTCAAACAAGGCAGGAGGCGGCTGCGGGAGCGGCACCTGCAGCTGTTGAACAAAGACCGCCAGGGCGTACCTCGTCATGCGCGAGGCGACGCGGTACGCCATCCATAGTTTATGCCGAAGAAGAGCGCAGAGCACAAAGCGTTAACAACGATCCCGGGAACCAAGTCTGTCTGGTTCATTTAATCTGTTTTGTCTTAACGTTGAATCCAGATGATTCCCCGCAGCTTGCTGCGGGGTAGTTTATTTCTCCTTCATTACTTTGTGTCTCAATATCCAAAAACAATGAGTAGGGTAAAACGATCTTTCTCGCGCAAGGATTGTTTCATATTGCATAATGATATTGCAAATCAGGGGTCATTAAGTGAGAATATGAGCACAGCATGAAGGCACTGTCCGGACCGCGCTGGCGAAGATGGATTCCTTCGGCATAGAGAAGACCGTGATCCTCCCCCATGCTGGCTGTTTTCTGTTTATGGGAGGAGGCGGAACACTGAACGTCATGATACATGAGGCCTTTATCGAAGGGGCGATAACGCCTGCGCTGGAAAAGGACTTCGAGGAAGAGGCTGCGAAGATCATATCTGCAGGCGCAACAGGGTTCGGAGAGATGTCTGCCGAGCATCTTTCACTTGGCGACAGGCATCCTTACCAGAGCGCCCCTCCGGATCACCCCTTATTTCTCAGGCTCTCCGATATCGCAGCGCAAAGATCGTCTGGGCTCACGCAGGGTTGGATACGAGAACCCGTGCAGTATCTTAGGGATCTCAATAGAGCTACCCAAATAATAAAAAATTCCCCATAGACCCTTTTGAGGCTAAAAAGGAGCAGCTTGACAAAAGTACATCCATGGTTTAAACTTAAAGTTAATCAGGAACCGTTCCGAATTATATGATGAATCGAGAGTCGATCGTAAAGGCCTGTAGAGAAAAGGGGCTAAAGATTACCCCCCAGCGGATTGCCATTATTGAGGTGTTGATGGAGAAGAACGACAATCATCCGGGGGCTGGCGCTATATACAGGGAAGCGCGCAAGAAAAGACGCACCGTCAGTCTTTCCACGGTATACGCGACGCTTAGCGAGCTCTCCCGCCGGGGGATCATCAAAAAGCTCCAGTTTGACCAGATGGAGAACCGATATGAAGGCAACCTCGAGGAGCATGTCAACCTTATCTGCAAGGAATGCGGCAAGATAATCGACTATGAAGCGCCGGGCTCGCTCGATCCGGCAAAGGTTGCGAGAAAAACCGGCTTTCAGATGCTCGACAGCAGGCTGGAATACTACGGGTACTGCCGGGAATGTGTGAACCGGCGTAAAGGAAAGGGAGATAGGATACCATAAGATAATTCCGAAGCAACGGCGATAAGGCAGGATAATTTTTTTGGATTTTTATCCGGAATGATTCCTGAGTATGCCTTATTAAAAAGAGGGACCTGGATAGTATCGGCACAAGTATCTATTGAATGTAATGAGAGGAGGTTTCAAATGGCAGAAAAGAAGAAAGAAAAGAAAAAGCTTACCACAAGGAGCGGCGCCCCCGTCGTCGACAACCAGAACGTTATGACCGCAGGGCCGCGCGGGCCTCAGCTGCTGCAGGATGTCTGGTTCCTGGAGAAGCTGGCGCATTTCGACCGGGAGGTGATCCCCGAGCGCCGAATGCATGCAAAGGGTTCCGGCGCATACGGCACATTTACCGTCACCCACGACATCACCCGCTACACCAGGGCAAAGATATTCTCAAAGATCGGGAAGAAGACAGACCTCTTTGTCCGCTTCTCAACGGTGGCGGGAGAACGGGGCGCAGCTGACGCGGAGCGCGATATCCGCGGCTTTGCGATCAAGTTCTACACCGAGGAAGGGAACTGGGACCTCGTGGGGAACAACACGCCCGTATTCTTCCTCCGCGACCCGCTCAAGTTCCCTGACCTCAACCACGCGGTCAAGCGCGACCCCCGTACAAACCTGCGCAGCGCCCTCAACAACTGGGACTTCTGGAGCTCGCTGCCCGAGGCTCTCCACCAAGTTACCATCGTCATGAGCGATCGGGGCATCCCCGCTACCTACAGGCACATGCACGGCTTCGGCAGCCATACGTTCAGCTTTATCAACGCAAAAAGCGAAAGGTACTGGGTGAAGTTCCATTTCCGCACCCAGCAGGGGATCAAAAACCTGACCGATGCAGAAGCTGAGGCGGCCATTGGCAAGTGCCGCGAGAGCCATCAGCGGGATCTTTATGGGAG
>JAKQBZ010000271.1 GCA_029559435.1 Deltaproteobacteria bacterium
CGACCTACAGGGAGACGATCATATATATCACGGCCGACCTTGAGGAGCGGGAGCGGGAATCCTTTGTGATCCTGAAGATGATCCGGGACCGGATCAGCTGATAGCCCAATCGCCGAATGGAGTACACACGAGATCCTAACATACGATCAAGCACGAAATTCTAAGCACCAAATCCTAAACAATATCTAAATTCAAATATCAAATGTCCAGAACAAAAGCCCTTTAACACGTTTGGAATTTTGAACATTTGGATTTGTTTAGGATTTAGATATTCGGATTTAGGATTTGCAATAAACTGCTTTTATAGCTACCAGCATCTTGCCTGCGGCAACCTATTATGATAACCCAAATGACTGATCGTCTCAGCGAGAGTTTGGGTAGCAGGGAGGAAAGATGGCATTGGATGTTACGCTTAAGAAGGGCAGGCTCTCGAAGATATTTTCCGAAAATCTTCATGCCTGTTACGAGAACGTCGAAAAGGGTTCCGATTATACAAGATTAAGATTGCAGCAGTGGCGCAATAATCCTGACATCGTTATCTACACCGCTACAGTAGATCGCGGGGCGGGCGGCTGGATCGTATATAATACCGGAACGAGCACCATGGAAGAGATCCTGGCAACAGAGAAATGGAGAGGAAAAGGCATTGAGCCGAAGATGGTGGACGCGCTCATTATGAGGGAGAACCTCATCGCAGCGGAATTTTTGAAATCAGACGATGAGAAATACCGCTGGATGGTCGAATATGGATTCCGGCCTGTGCGGACGAGAAGCGTTGGCGGATTATCGTTGGAACAGATGGAGCTGAGCACTGCGGTCCTCTTCAGAAGGCTGGCAGGGATTAAGCCATACAAGCCATACCTGAAAAAAGAACGGGTGGCGGTTGAAAAGATCCCTGAGGCCCAGTCTGAAAGAGAGATAAAAGAGGGCCTGATGAATCTTATAGACAAGCTCGGCGGCTTGAATAAATTTGTAAAAAAGGGCCGGTCCGTGGTCATCAAGCCCAACCTCGTGAGCGACCATGGGATGCAGGACGGCGTCTACAAGGGCGGCATCGTAACGGATGTGAGGCTTGTCCGCGCCCTCATCGAGCTCCTTCTTCCCGTGGCCGGAAAGATCATCATCGCCGAAGGCTCGTCGATCAACCGGAGCGCAACAGGGAAGATGTTTGCCCTTTACGGATACGACCGGTTGGTCGATATCGATCCGTCAAAGATAAGCCTCGTGGATTTGAATACCGACAGGCTGGTTGAAAAGCGCGTGCCGGGAGGAAAGAGGATGTCTTCGCGGAAGATACCCCTGACGTTCGAAGAGGCGGACGTGATCATAAACATCCCCGTACTGAAGATGCATTTCGCAGCAGCCGTATCCCTGAGCGTCAAGAGCCTCCAGGGGGCTGTTCCGCCCCTGGAAAAGTATATGAGCCACTTCTTCGGGCTCTGGCAATGCCTTGTCAATATCCATCACCTTGTAAGGCCGGACCTCATCATCATTGACGGCCTTACGGGACAGGAGGATTTCGGGCCTGTATCGGGCATCCCGAAGAAAATGGATCTTCTGATCGGAGGCACAAATCCTGTGGCCGTTGATGCCGTTGCAATGAAGATAATGGGCCTTGATCCTGCCATCTCTCCTCCGGTGTGGATGGCGCACATGCAGGGGCTGGGACCCGTTGAACCCGAACGGATCACCGTTGTCGGCCCTCCCATCTCCGAGGTCGCAAGCCCGTTCAAGATGCCTGAGATCAACATATCGGGCGGCAAGGACATCACCGTCCATCCGGGCAACGCCTGCCCGGGCTGCAGGGGCTACCTGCATTTTGTGCTCAACAAGCTGCGCAGGGCCGATCCCCGCGATCCGAGCAGGCTTCTCATAGACAGGCCCTTTGATAAAAAGGTGCATATCTATCTCGGCCCGGACACAGAAGGAAAGATCGATCCCGGCGCGAAGAACATCTTCATGGGCATCTGCCAGCAGCATAACGCCGGGATGGGCACGCCGCTTCTGGGCTGCCCCCCTCACGCAGAGGTGATCATGAACGGGATATTCAGCCTTTTCCCGGACGTGGAACGCCCAAAATATGCCGACGAAACAGAAGAGGCGAAGCTGGAAAAGATGCTCAAGGAAGTACTGGAAAAGACAGCTGATAGCTGACAGCTCATGGCAAAACCAAGCACGAAATCCTAAGCACGAAGCACTAAACAATATCAAAATCCAAATATCAAATGTTCAAAACGAATGCATGTTTCTTAACGTTTTGAATTTGAAAATTTGATATTGTTTAGAACTTCGATATTAGGGTTTAGGATTTGTTATCATCTACCAGCCTGCATAGTTAATATTTCTTCGAATGCTGCCTATGAGCAAGCCAGTTGTCGGCATATATCTTTGCGAGCTCGCCGGACCGAACGATCAGGATATTCTCCGCGTTCTTGCTCTCCGCGGGATAGGTGTAGTTGAAAGAGCCGGTAATTATTATCTCGCGGTCGATGATCATGATCTTGTTGTGCGCATTTGTGTGCTTGTCGTCCGTGTAGACAGATACGCCGCCTTTAGAAAGTGCCCTTGCCGTCTTGTACTGCTGATCTTTCTGTTCCCTTTTATCAAGGATGACCTCAACATTTATCCCTCGCTTCTGCGCCTTTACGAGGGCGTTTCGCAACGGCGCAGAGGTGAACAGGAACATCTGAACGAGGATCTCCCGTGTTGCCGCTTCGGTCTCCTTTATGATCTTGTTTGTGCATTGCCCTCCAGGGCTGAAGCAAACCTCAACGGGGGTGTTGTTGAGCGTCAGGCCGGTTGCCCGGGACGGGCAAGGGCAAACGGCGCAGGCAGCGATCACGAACAGGCATACAACGAAGATCTTTCTCATAGCTGTTCTCCTATCGAAACGTTAAGCAAATTCCATGAAGGCCATAAGGCATTAGGGGGCGAACCGGAAGCCACGATATACTATATACTATATACGATATACTATCAACTGATCGCTGAATGCTGATGGCTGAGTTTAAAAGGAGGGGCGGAAGGTGAGGAGAGAAGGGTTTTCTCAACCTCTCACCTTCTCATCCTCTGATCTTCTGCATTTTACGCTGCCAGCTTTTGTTTCTTGACGATCGCCCCCCTTGCGCTCACGGTAACGATCTCGACAGGGATGTTCTGCTTGGCCAGGGTTATTGCCTGCTGTACTATGAGGGGCATCTTTGAACAGCATGGCACTTCCATGATGAGAATGGTCACGCTATGGATGCCCGCTGTTTTGAATATATCGGCAAATTTATCGATGTATTCTTCTGTATCATCAAATTTAGGACACCCCAGGAGCACCGTCCTTCCTTTGAGAAAATCCCGGTGGAAATTCGGACAGGCAACCGGTGTGCAGTCAGAGGCTACGAGGAGATCGGCGCCTTTCAGGAAAGGGGCTGTCGGCGGAACGAGGCTGATCTGTACAGGCCAGTGGGAGAGGGCAGATGAGATATCCGACTGCGAGGCGGGTTGGCTTGCCGCATCGCAGGCATTCCCGAACATCTGGAGGTGCGTGGAGGGACAGCCGCAGGGAAGGACGTCGAGAGTTCTGCGTTCGGCGTTCGGCGTTGCAACCCTCTGCTCTCCGCTGCTTTTTTTCACGAGGTGGTGTTCTACCGCTTCGGGGTCGAAGGCGTCAGCCTCCCGTTCAACGATGCTGATCGCGCCCTCAGGGCATTCCCCGAGGCAGGCGGCAAGGCCGTCGCAGTAGTTTTCCGATACAAGCCTTGCCTTGCCGTCTACGAGCTCTATGGCGCCCTCTGCACACGCGGAAACACACTGCCCGCAGCCGTTACAGCGCTCCTCATCTATTTGTACTATCTTTCTTCGTATCTTCATAATGACCTCCCTTATTGCTCATAGCTGACAGCAGAGGCTTTACAACTATGAGCCATGAGCTATCAGCTATGAGCCGCCTTTCTTATCCCAGTATCTCCTTCAGATCTGCCTCCGGCGTCGAGATGGGCTTGATGTCGTAGGTTTTCACGAGAACGTCGAGTATGTTAGGCGTTATAAATGCGGGCAGGGTCGGCCCGAGGCGCATGTTCTTGATGCCCAGATAAAGAAGGGTAAGAAGGATCGCCACGGCCTTCTGCTCGTACCATGACAGGACGAGAGAGAGCGGCAGCTCGTTGACGCCGACGTTAAAAGCCTTGGAAAGGGCAACGGCGATCTGTATGGCGGAATAGGCGTCGTTGCACTGCCCTATGTCGAGAAGCCGGGGGATGCCCCCGATGTCTCCCAGGTCCTTGTCGAAGAAGCGGAACTTGCCGCAGGCAAGGGTCAGGACGATGCAGTCCTTCGGCACCTTTTCCACGAATTCCGTGTAGTAGTTTCTGCCCGGCTTTGCGCCATCGCAGCCTGCAACAAGGAAGAAATGTCTTATCTGTCCGCTTTTTACCGCCTCTATGACCTTGCCGGCAACGCTCATTACCGTATTCCGGGCGAACCCCACCATCACCGACCTGCCGTTTTCGTCATTATCGAACCCGGGCATGGAGAGCGCCTTTTCAATAACGGGCTTAAAATTCCCGTCGCTTATGTGCCTGACGCCGGGCCAGCCCACGGTGCCCGTGGTGAAGATGTTGTCTTTATAAGAATCAAGAGGCTTCTGGATGCAGTTCGTGGTCATCAGGATGGCGCCGGGGAATTCGCTGAACTCCTTGTGCTGGTTCTGCCAGGCGGTGCCGTAGTGCCCGTAGAAATGCCCGTATTTTTTGAGGTTGGGATAGCCGTGCGCAGGAAGCATCTCGCCGTGGGTATATACGTATATCCCTTTGCCGTCAGTCTGTTGCAAAATTTCATCGAGATCTTTCAGGTCATGTCCCGACACAAGGATGGCCTTGCCCTTTTTAGCGCCGAGGGGTACCTTTGTCGGTACCGGATGGCCGTAAGCATCTGTATTCGCTGCATCGAGGATCTCCATGGCCTTTAAATTTATCTCACCGCATTTAAGGACCATCGACAGCCATTCGTTGAGGGACAGAGAATTCTCCAGGATCGCCCTTAATGCCTCGTGGGTATACGCATATACTTCGTCGTCTTCTTTTCCGAGAAGCTGCGCGTGGTAGGCGTATGCCGCAACGCCCTTGAGCCCGAAGAGAAGGGTGTGCATGAGGGATGTGATATCCGGATCGGCGTTTGCCAGGTTCTTCAATCCAAAGGATTCGCCCTGCTTTGCGAGCCCGTCAGGTGAGGCCTCCGGCTTTGTAAGGGCCCGGCCCTTAATAAAGCCGGTATTGCCGCCCTTTGTTTTTATTGCATCGATAAGTCCATCTCTGAGTTTGACGGCTTGATCGATGAGCGATGTGAGCCGCGATGGATCGAAGTCAACATTTGTCAGGGTATGGAAGAGCGCCTCGACAGTAAAGACGTTGACCTCGCGGTTGGTTAACCCCGCCTTTCTGGCTTCCACAGCATAATAAGAAAGCTCCTCGAGAAGATACACTAAAAGATCCTGAAGGGCTGCCACATCGGACTGCTTACCGCATACCCCTACCTTGCTGCACCCTTCACCTTTTGCCGTCTGTTCACACTGATAACAAAACATATTCCCCTCCTTAATCATTTTTTTGCTTCATTGTATGCAATATAAATAGGAATTGATCAGAGCGCCTTGACTTAAGTCAAAAAAAAGAAAAAATAACCAATAACCAAGCATCAATCACCAATTAATACCCAATAACCAATGACCGAATCACCAAACGGGAAACAATACCTGCAAGTATTTGGTTATTTAATATTGGGTATTGGTGATTAATTGGAGCTTGGTTATTGGTGTTTGGGTATTATCAGCATCGGGATGGAAGCTGTGGTTTCGTTACGGTGTGAAGTTCGACAGCTGGTAGGGGGCCTCTTTTTCCTCGAGGATATCCTTCTTTTCAAAGTAGATGTGCTTATCGGCTATCTCTCTCAGCGCGGTGACGATCTCTTTATTGGAAGACTTTAAGAAGGGTTTGGCGCCCTTTATAAGTTGCTTTGATCTTTTTGCCGCCAGGTGCACAAGCTCGAAGCGGTTTTCCACGGTATCCATGCAATCTTCAACGGTTATCCTTGCCATACCCTGTTCTCCTTATACGTTCGATCGTCTTTTTAAAATCCTCGAATGCCAGATCGAGTTCGATGTTCTTAATAGTATACTCGAATTGGTCTTTTTGTGCAATCTCTTCTTCTGTTCTTCTCATTCTTAAGGCGATTTCCTTTTCGCCTCTCAGGGTCAGCCTTTTTATGAGGTCCTCCTTTGAAGGAGGCTCAATGAAGATGAGGCGGGCGTTTGAGCACTCTTTTTTTACGGTGAGGGCGCCCTTGACATCTATGTCGAGGATAACGTCAATGCCCTGCGCCAATAGGTCAAGGACTTCCCGCCTTGGTGTGCCGTAGAGGTAGGCATGGACATTTTCCCATTCAAGAAAGAGCCCCTGTGCGATCATTTCCTTAAAGGTGCTGTTATCGACAAAGCAATAGTCTTTTCCATTTACTTCGCGTTCCCTTTTATGCCGTGTGGTGTACGAGACGGAGAACCTGCTGTTGGCATCGCCCTGCAAGAACTTATCGATGATCGTTGATTTTCCGACCCCCGAAGGCCCCGCAACCACAATAAGACATCCCTTCTTCTGTTTTTTTGTGTTTTGTCGCTCCGAACTCATAACCCCTAACCCCGAACCGTACTCCCCTTCCGCTTTTTTTTTACCTTTGTTTCTCCGAACGCCCAACGCCGAACGTATTTTGCCCGTCACTCCACATTCTGAACCTGCTCGCGTATCTTTTCGATCTCCACCTTTATTTGAATGACCCGCTCATTGATAAAAAGGTCATTTGCCTTGCTTCCTATGGTGTTCGATTCCCTTACCATCTCCTGGATAATAAAATCGAGCTTCCTTCCTACGGGATCATCTGACGAAAGGGTGTCCCTGAAATTTTCGATGTGGCCCTTGAGCCGCACGATCTCTTCGGCGATATCGAGGCGCTCCATATAGATTGCCAGCTCCTGCAGGACCCTCGCCTCGTCAATGGATGATGCTGCCGTCATTTCCGTGATCTTCTCCCGCAGCCTGTTTTCGAGCATTTTGATCGTCAGGGGCCATCGTTCTTCAATCGCGGCGATGTTCGACGCGACGGCGTCTGACCGCGCCGTGAGGTCCTTTCTGATAAGGTCTCCTTCTTTCTCTCTTTCCTGGTTGAGCTGGGCGATAAGCCTTTCGAAGGATTGCATCAATACGTCTTCGTTTATGTTGTTGTTTTCCTCGTACGAGAAGATGTCTTTAAAGCTGAAGATATTATCGATCGTCAGATCGCCTTTCAACCCGTATTTTTCTTTTAAGGTTTTCGCCGTCTCAACATACTGTGCGAGCACATTTTCGTTTACCTTTTGGGCGCCGGCCTGTTCATTTGACCGTTCCCATTTTATCGTAACGTCAACCTTGCCCCTCTTGATATGGCGCTTGACGAGATCGCGCAGTTTTTGTTCGTAGAGGGAATCTGCCCTGGGCAGCTTTATGCTGATCTCGAGATAGCGGCTGTTTAATGCGCGCGCTTCCCCGTAAAGTTTTCCTTCCGGGGATTCCGTTTCCAGTTTTGCAAACCCTGTCATGCTTTTTGGCATCGCAGCACCTGCTTATAGTTTTCTCTCCAGTCGTTAAAGACGGAGATTGTTTTTGCCTCGCCGTAATCCGGGTAGGTCCATTCGAGCGGCCTGTATGTCCCGCTGCTGTATATGAGGGTCAGATCGGCATATATGCCGCTGCCCATGTAGATCCTGTGAGCGTAGCCTTTCGTTGTCGCGAGTATAACATTTTCAAGGGAGATATATCCAGGATCAATGTTGACGCTCCTTCTGCGGTTCTCTGAAAAGGCTGACTCTATTTCGTTTGTTCTCAATTTGATCCCCGGGAGCAGGTCCCTCGGAAAGAGTTCCTTAAAAAGGACGAATACGCGCAAAAGGCCTTTTCCCATCTCTTTTTCATAATAATCCGTCTGAGAAAATACCGCAGGCGGCATCTTTTGCTCGATCGCGCCCACCTTGTCTTCAAGCATTTTGAGGGCGCCCTGGAACGGCGCTTCTTCTTTGAAGATGAGGCTGGCAAAAAGCTTCACGGGCTTTGGGTCTTTTGGTGTTCCCATAGGATAAAGTACTCTCTGTTCTTCTTTTCCCTTTCCCTCGGTGCTTCTACCACATCTACCGGGACAATTCCAAGGGATTTTCCGTAGGATTTGACGTCATCTATGACATTTTGTATTTTCTCTCCGTCCTTCACGATGCCGCCTTTGCCGACCTCATACCTTCCGACCTCGAACTGCGGCTTGACGAGAGAGATGATCCTGCCTGCGGGTTTCATAAACTGTATCACGGACGGCAGGATCTTTTTCAGGGATATGAAAGAGACGTCGATGGTTATGAGGTCCACCGCCTCGCCGATATCGTCAAACCGTAAGTACCGGGCGTTGTAATTTTCCTTCACGATGACCCTTTTATCACCCCTCAAGCGTTCGTGAAGCTGATGGGTGCCGGCATCCACGGCGTGTACGGTTGCCGCACCTGCCTCCAGCAGGCATTCCACAAAGCCTCCCGTTGATGAACCTATATCGAGCGCCTTTTTCCCGTTAACGTTGACCCGAAAGGCCTCAAGGGCCTTTTTCAGCTTAACCCCGCCGTAGCTTACGTAGGGGACAGGATTTTTCTTTATCTCGACGGCGACGTCCCAGGGATATTTCTGGTCAGGCTTTGCAACGCGTTCGTCTGCCGCGTATACTTCCCCGGCCATTATGAATATCTTTGCCTTTTCGCGGGATGGGACGAGACCTTTTTTCGTGAGGATTACGTCTATTCTTTCTTTGGCCACTCTCGTATTGCCCTTGCGATACCTTCCTTGTCAAGGCCGATCCCGTTCCTTAAGCTGTTCTGGCTGCCGTGGGTTATAAAGGCATCGGGAATGCCGAGACACTTTACTGGGAGCGCCGCACCTTCTTCTGATAATAGCTCCATAACGCCGCTTCCGAAACCACCCATAAGCGCGTTCTCTTCAACGGTAACGATGCGAGCGGCCTGTTTCGAGATTCGCAAAAGCAGTTCCCTGTCCATGGGTTTTATGAAGCGCCCGTTGACCACCGAGCACTCTATGCCTTCTGCGGCAAGCTCCTCTGCCGCCAGCAAGGCTTGATGTACCATATTGCCGCAGGCAATGATCGCTGTGTCAGCGCCCTCTCTGAGGATCTCCCAGGTGCCGAATGGTATCTCCTTGAACTCTTCGTCGACATGCACGCCCAGGGCCTCGCCCCTTGGATAACGTATTACCACGGGGCACCCGTAAAGATACGCGGAGTACAGCATATGCTTCAGCTCATTCTCATCCTTGGGCGCCATAAGCACCATATTGGGGATATGCCTGAAATAAGAAAGGTCGAATGCGCCATGGTGGGTGGGCCCATCCTGGCCTACGATCCCGCTTCTGTCAGCGGCAAATACAACAGGGAGCTTCTGCAAACAGACGTCGAGGATAATCTGGTCAAAGGCCCGCTGGAGGAAGGTTGAGTATATGGCGACGAAGGGCTTTAAGCCTCCAAGGGCGCAGGCAGCGGCGAACGTGACCCCGTGCTGTTCGGCAATGCCGATGTCGTAAAATCGTTCAGGGTAGAGGCTGGAAAACTTATCAAGCCCTGTGCCGAGCCCCATGGCTGCCGTGATCGCAACGACCTTCTCGTCGATCTTCGCAAGCTCGACGATCGCATCGCCAAAGGCATCGGTGTATGTGAGTGAGCCGCTGTGGACGGAATTTCCCGTCGTCAGCTCAAACTTTGAAATGCCGTGAAACTTCTCCGGATCATTTTCCGCGTAGGTGTATCCTTTCCCTTTTTTCGTGATCACGTGGATAAGGACGGGGCCCTTGAAGCGCTTGATATTTTTCAGGGTGTCCGTAAGGACGTTAAGATCGTGGCCGTCAACAGGGCCGAAATACTGGAAACCAAGTTCTTCAAAAAGTATACCCGGGATAAAGAACCCCTTGATGGCCTCCTCGAAATGTTTTGCCGCCTTATACACCGTCGGATGTATTTTGGTAATGTTCTTGATCTCCTCTCTGATGTTGCTGATGAACTCCCCCGTCATCATCCTGTTCAGATAGGAGGAGAGGGCGCCGATATTTTTCGATATGGACATTTCATTATCGTTGAGGATAACGATGATTTCGCTTTTAAGGTGGCCTGCGTGGTTCAGGGCCTCGAAGGACATGCCTCCTGTCAGGGAGCCGTCGCCGATAACGGCCACTATCTTATGGCTCTCGTTCCTTTTCTTTTTTGCTTCTGCGAGGCCGACGGCAATGGAGATGGAATTGCTTGCGTGGCCCGTATTCCACACATCGTACTCGCTCTCCTGCCTGAGGGGGAAGCCGCTTAAGCCCCCGGTCTGCCTGATCGTGCCAAACCTGTCCTGCCTGCCGGTGAGGATCTTATGGGTATAGCACTGGTGGCCTACATCCCAGATGATCGCGTCTGCAGGCGCATTGAATACATAATGGAGCGCGATGGTAAGTTCCACTGCGCCGAGGTTCGACGCAAGGTGGCCGCCCGTTTTGGAGATAACGTCAATGATGAAGGGCCGTATTTCTTCAGCGAGCCGTACAAGGTCAGGCACAGCGAGTTTTTTAAGGTCCTTAGGCGAATGGATTTTTTCGAGAAGCATTACGAAACCCTGCTGCCGATATACTGCGCGATCGCCTTCAGTATCCTGGCATCCTCGCCAAGAAAGTCAACCGACTGTATTGCCTCATTGACGAGCTGCTCAAGCTTGTACTTTGATGCAAGGATGCCGTAATGTTTTATGTAGGTCTGTTTGTTTGCATCCTTTTTCAGCCTTTTTCCGACGATCTCTTCATCGCCTTCGGTATCCAGTATGTCGTCCATGATCTGGAAAGCCAGGCCGATGCATTCGCCGTACTTTGTGAAGTTTTTTAGCTCTTTCGCCTTTGCAGCGCCCGCAATGGCCCCGATCCTGACCGATGCCCTTATGAGGGTTGCGGTTTTGTGCATATGGATGTACTGAAGGATGTTTTTTGATCCTTCCTTGCCGTCGTACAGTATATCCATGACCTGTCCGCCCACCATCCCTTCAGCCCCTGCCGCGCTGGCTATCTCAAAAATAACCTGCTTGATGATCTTGGGGCTCAGCCGCTCGGTGTAGCGGGTATCGGTAATGATCCTGAAGGCCTCTGTAAGGAGGCCGTCTCCTGCCATAATCGCAAGCGCCTCGCCGAAAACCTTGTGGCACGTAGGCTTTCCTCGCCTCAGGTCATCGTTGTCTACGCACGGGAGGTCATCGTGGATGAGAGAGTACGTGTGGATCATTTCAAGGGCGCAGGCACAGGGAAGGATGTCGTCGCTGCTTTTCCCTTTCGCTTCGCAGGCCGCTATAGCAAGGACAGGGCGTACCCTTTTGCCGTTGGAGAACAGCGTATATTCCATGGCATCCCTCAGGACGCCCGGCGTTGAGATAAAGGAAGCACAAATCTCCTTCAGGGTATTTTCTATGATAATCTTTTTGTCGTGCAGGTATGTGCCGAGGTCCACTATTCTTCCTGTAAGAACGGTTTTTTCTCTATGCTGCCGTCTTCCTTTTTTATCAGTATTTCGACCTTTTTCTCTATTTCTTCAAGCCTTTTTGAAAGTTCTTTTGTCAACGTCAGCCCTTCCTTGAAAAGGTTCAGGGCTTCATCAAGGGGAATCTTTCCATCGTCAAGGGCCTTGACAATGTTTTCAAGCTTTTTCAACCCGTCTTCAAATTTCATGTAAGTTCTTATTATAGAATTTCACGTAGTACAATGCAAGTATTTCGTTGAAGCCCGTGAAAGGTGAAAAAATCTCGTGAGTCGTAAGGCGTGAGAGCGTGAGGCGAGAGAACCCGGACTCCCTGCTTGCTGTTCTTCGCTGTCTTTCTCCCCTTACGCCTTACGACTGACGACTTACGGTTGTTCTCCCCTCACGCCTGATACCTGAAGACTTACGGGTTTTTCGATATACGATATACGATTTGTTGCAGTAGTCCCCTCACGACTTACGATTTACGACTTACGGATTTATCGCCAGCAACAAGTACCGTTCATTTTATGATAAAATATATATATGGGCACCATGAACATCCGCTACGGTGTCAGCGAGACGATCGGCTGGCGGGAGAGCATGGAGGACGAGCACGCGATCTACGAAAGGCCGGAGGAGGGTTTTTTCGGCGCCGAGATATATGACGGACATGGAGGCAGGGCGGCGTCACGGATAGCCGTTGAAATGCTTACCCCCTATTTTATGCACAGCAGGGTTCGGGAGAGCGGAAGATCGCTGAAAGATCGACGAAGGGAAAGAGATCTCCTGAGGGATGCTTATCTTGCCGTAGACGATCACCTTATGGAGAGAAAGATGATATGCGGCACAACGGCAGCGCACCTCTATATAATGAAAGACCGCTTCATGGCGGCCAATACGGGCGATTCGCGGGTCATGATCGGGGCAAGGGGCAACGTTGCTGTCCTTACCGTTGACCACAAGCCGGATCTCCCTGGCGAGACCAGGAGGATCGAAGAGCTTGGAGGAGAGGTGGTGCGTATAGGCGTTCCGAGGGTGCAGGGG
>JAKQBZ010000281.1 GCA_029559435.1 Deltaproteobacteria bacterium
CGTTGCCTCTCATGCAATGGTCACGGCCGATGTGCCCCCAAACACCGTCGTCGCAGGAATGCCCGCAAAAGTGATCAGGGAAAGAAAAACAGAGGACCGGGCCGGGGAAGACTTAGACCATCTGTGGCTGTACTAAAATCAGCTCATAGCTGATAGCTCATAGTTAATGAAAAAACAAGCACTAATATCTAAGCACCAAATTCTAAACAATATCAAAACTCGGTATAATACGATTTTTAAGGGCTTTTTTCCCTCCATAGTATCTCCTCAATGATCTTGATCTTAAGCGCTCTCTTTATCCCGCGGTGTATTCTCACCAATTCCTTGAGCGAGGCAAAGCATCCGTCTAGGGAGTTTGTTGTATTGGGGATGCTGAGCTCAGGATATCGCTGGTACGTGAAGAGATACGGAATATTTCCTCTCAGGCTTCTGTATGCAGAGCGTAAGCGTTTATGGGTGTAGTGCCATCTCCCCGTAACGGGATCGGTCGTTCTTTCTTTGAGAAACGAGGACCATCGTTCGTGCCAGGCGTCGAGGGCAGCGGCAAAGTCCTTCTCATTCGTTGTGCAGAGCATTGTGGTGAGCTTTTTGAGTTCAATGCCGGCAACCAATTTGGGGTTGTTTGTGAGATACCGTGTAACGATCTGCTTCTGATGGAAATGGCACATCTGGACGGGGATATTGCTGAAGATCTGTCTCACACCGGGCCTGCCGTCTAAGACAATAGCCTGGATCGTATACCCCCTTTCCTCCAACACTCTCCGTCCCTCCAGGTATACCTCGGCGGATTCGGTATGTACTTCCTTAGCATAGAGATTTTTCTTGAGATGAGGGGAACGAAAGACGCAGACCCCGAAGGCCCGTGCGAAGAAGGTGACATCGGCGATGAGGACGACCGGGCGCGGGGTATGGTGATATTCCTTTTTCGGTATGTTCCGTATGCGGTCCCGTACCCAGTCTTTGCTCTTCTTGTATCTCTCTGACAACTGACAGATCGTCTGCCGCTCGTAGACGTATTTCTTCCATATTATCTTTTCGATCTTATTTCGGTTTACTTTGTTCTGGAACTGTTTACCGCACGTAACACATCGATACCGTTTTCTGTTGTTCTGCGACCCCTTCTTTTGTGTATGACAGGATCCACAATAGGGACACTTTTTTTACCCATATGCTCAACCTCGTGAATAAAGTATAGTCCAACATATAGATACTATAGCATTTAGGGGCTATTTTCGGCCCTTAAAAATCGTATTAAGCCCAAAATTCAAATATCAAATTTGTTTAGGATTGTCCCTCCTTCGTCAGGATTAAACCTTACGATATTCGGATTTAGGATTTGATCGTGCTATGAGCTATGAGCCGTTTTATCTCATCAGCACATCATACCCCAGCCTGACGATCATCGCAGACACGATAAACAGAAAAAATATCCTCACGAAGCGGTTTCCCTTCAGGATCGCAAGCTTTGTTCCGGCGATAGCCCCCAATATGTTGAAAACAGCCATGAGTATGGCTATTTTGAATAAGATGTTGTGAGTGAACCCGAAGTAGAGCACCGCCGACAGGTTCGTGGCGAAATTGATCACCTTGGAAGATGCCGATGCAGCGAGAAAGCTGAAGCCGAAGATCCCTATAAACACGAAGATAAGGAAGCTCCCTGTCCCGGGGCCGAAGAACCCGTCATAAAAACCGATCACCATGCCTGTTGCAATGCTGACGGAAAGCTGTTTGACGCTTCCGAGCTTCGGCACGTGCAGCGAGCCGAAGTCTTTTCTTAAGAAGGTATAGGCGGCAATGCCGATAAGCATGACGAGAACAAGGGGCCGCATGATCCCGGGGTCCAGAAGCGTCACAACCCGTGCCCCGAGGAACGAGAACAAAAGGGCGCTCGCTGTCGCAGGAAAGGTGGCGGCCCAGTTGATCTTTATGTGCCGCGCGTACTGGACCGCGGCTATCGATGTGCCGCATATGGATGCAAATTTGTTTGTGCCGAGCAGCATCGCCACGGGAAGGCCGGGGAGAAAGATGAAAAGCGCGGGAAGCTGGATAAGCCCCCCGCCGCCCGCAACAGAGTCTATGAAGCCGGCAAGGAAAGCAAAAAAACAGAGGGATATCTCAGCAGGCATAATAAAACCAGCAGAAAGCCGTCAGCACACAGCCGTCAGCTGAAACAAAAAAGGCTTTTAAGCTGATGGCTGAGATGGGATCTCAGACCTGATAGCACCATCCGAATATGTCCGGTTTCTCGCCATACTGGATGCCGGTTATCTCATCGTAGAGCCTCTGGGAAAAATGGCCGATCCCGCCTTTATTAATGGTAACCATCTCTTCCATATGCTGTATCCAGCCCACAGGCGAGATCACCGCTGCAGTGCCTGTTCCAAAGACCTCCTGCAGCGCTCCTGATTTTGCCTTTTCGATGACCTCTTCAATGGATATTCTGCGCTCCTCGATCTTGACGCCCCAGTGGCTGGCAAGGGTAAGCACCGTATCCCTCGTTATGCCTCCAAGGATCGACCCTTCAAGGGGCGGCGTGATGAGCACATCATTGATGAGAAACATGATGTTCATCGTGCCGACCTCTTCGATATATTTCTTCTCAATGGCATCGAGCCATAGCACCTGGGTAAAGCCTTGCTTCTTCGCCTCCTCTGCCGGCAAAAGAGATGCGGCATAGTTGGCAGGCGTCTTTGCTTCGCCAAGCCCTCCTATGACCGCCCGCGAGTAGCCACCTGACGTGATAAGCTTCACAGGATTGAGGCCTTCTTTGTAATACGCGCCGACAGGGGACGTAAAAATGATAAATGCGTACGTTTTGGAGACCCGGACGCCGATATAGTCATCGGTCGCGAAGATGAAGGGCCTTATGTAGAGAGAATTTCCCCGCTTGTTCGGTATCCATGCGCGGTCAATCGCCACGAGCTTCTTCAAGGCCTCCATGAACAGGTCCAGCGGAACCGGCGGTATGCAGAGCCTCTCGCAGGACATGTTGAGCCGTTCGTGGTTTTTATCGGCGCGAAAGAGGTTGACGCCGCCGTTGGCAGTCAGGTATGCCTTGAGCCCTTCAAAAACAGCCTGGCCGTAATGGAGCACGGTGAGGCTGGGGAGAAACGAAAGCTTCCCGAAGGGGATTATCCGGGGATCGTTCCACGTGCCGTCGCCATATTCAGTGATGAACATATGATCAGAGAACTGTTCGCCGAACTCGAGATGATCGAAGTCAGTTTCTTTGATCCTGCTTTTCTTTGTCTTTTTTATCTTTATCTTTGTCATACCTTAACCATTCCTTGATTCGTGATATTGTTTACGCCATGAGCTATGAGCCATGAGCCGTAAGCTCATTTGCATGGCCCTATCCATTTTCCCGACCAACTGCTTGTCATATGCATCGGCTGCTGGCCTTTCTGTTTTACCGTCGTATTGCTTACGCCTTCCGATGAATTTCCTTTATATGTTACTTTTCCGTCGCTGTCGACTGTGGCATCCTTGCTGACGCACTTCATGGTCCAGGAAATGGTGTCGCCGGTTACCTTTGTGCTCGTCATCTTGCACTCCTGCCCCTGCTCGGGCTTCTGCTGCGGAACCGCATCCTTTTTGGTGATGCATTGCCTTACTGTTGTGGCAGGCATCTGCATCGGCATTCCTTTTATCTCGCTCTTGAAGGTCATCTCCCACATGCCCTCTTTCAGGTTTGGCTCAGCGGCAGGCGCGTGCCCTATCCATCCCAAAACCATTAATACTGTGAAAAACAGCAGCGCTTTCTTCATTCCCTTGTCCTCCTTTACAGCCTTCTTGTATCTTTGCAAGACGAAAAAAAATATCATTAATTGTCTGTGCCGGTCAAATAAAATATGGAATCTATAGCAGCCCTTTTGTTTTTAAGCTGACGAAGGCGTCCTTCCCGATTATGATATGGTCAAGGACCTCAATGCCGAGTATCTTGCCGGATTCGACAAGCCTCCGGGTGATCTTGACATCTTCGTCCGATGGTTCAGGGTTGCCGGATGGATGGTTGTGGGCTACCACTACCGATGAAGCGCTGTGCCTGATCGCGTCTTTGAAGACCTCCCTGGGATGGACAAGGCTTGCATTGAGGGTGCCTATGGAAACGGTGGAAAGGCCGATGATCTTGTTGCGCGTATTAAGAAGGATGAGCTTAAAGTGTTCTTTTGCCTTGTCTTTAATGGTTTTACGAACGGCCCTGACAACGCCCTGAGGGTCCCTGATGTCGTAACTTTCATAGTTGGTTTCTCTTTCAAGCTCCTGTCTTTTCCCGAGCTCGAAAACTGCCTTCAGCTGCGCCGCCTTCGCTGTGCCGATCCCCTTGATACGCGACAGCTCTTCGATCGTCGCGTTGCTTATCCCCTGAATGCTGCCAAACCTTGCCAGCAGTTCCTGGGCAATGGTCATCACGGACCTGCCTGGAACACCGCGGCCGGCCACCAAGGCCAGGAGCTCCTGCGAGGAGAGCTTGTCCGCACCGAACCTGATAAGCCTCTCGCGCGGCCTTTCAGACCTCGGAAGATCACGGACAGTAAAGGTCTTGCCCTCTTGCATAATCGTCCTTAAGCGCTCAAACAGCGCGTGAATCCGTAAGTCGTGAGTCGTAAGGCGTGAGGGGTTTAACCCTTTACGACTAACGCCTGACGCCTCACGGGTTCATACCGTCTTCTTCTTCAAGATCAACGACCCGAAGGCCCCGATCAATGAGACTATGGTGGCAAGGAT
>JAKQBZ010000088.1 GCA_029559435.1 Deltaproteobacteria bacterium
GAGATGTTCCAGGAATTCCTCTATCCCTGCCTCCGCACCCCTGTTCCCGAAGGCGTAGGCGATCCCCCTGTACATTGCGCCGGTATCGATGTACGCATAGCCAAGGGCCTTTGACAGCAGCCGGGCTATCGTGCTTTTGCCCGCGCCGCTCGGGCCGTCGATGGTAATGATAAGTCTTTTTTCCGGATCTTTTCCCATATTATCAGCTTTCAGCGATCAGCTATCAGCGATCAGCTTAGAACAAGACAACAGAAGAAAAAAGCAGGCAGTAAGCTGTAGGCAGTGAAAGATTTTCGTGCATACTGCATACTTTCCGTTGCTCCTGCTGATAGCTGACCGCTGATAGCTGAAAGCTGAAGTTATACGATCCTCCGCAGGGCCTCGACGAAACGCTTGTTCTCGTTCATTCTTCCGACAGAAACCCTGATAAAATCCGGCAGCCCGTAAGCGCCCATCCATCGGACGATAACCTTTTCGTCAAAAAGCCTTTTTGTTATTCCTTCAGCTTCTTTGCCAAGCTTGACGAGAAGGAAATTTGCTTCCGATGGAATGAATTCGACAGGCAGCTCTTTGAGCGCCTTGCTGAAAAAGAGCATGCCGTTTCTATTGTTCCTGAGGACCTTTTTGAGGTGTGCGCTGTCGGAGAGGGCCGCCTGCGCTGCAATGAGGGCCATCATATTGACGCTGAAAGGTTGTTTGGTCCTCTCCAGAAAGGCGACCAGGGATTCTTCGCCGATGCCGTATCCTACCCGCAGCCCTGCAAGGCCGTATGCCTTGGAAAAGGTTCGCAGCACGAGGAGAGGCCTTTCGGCGATGCCCTTGACGGTATGAGGAAATTGCGCGCTTTCAACGAACTCGGCGTATGCTTCGTCGACGACTATGAGCACTTCAGGGGGCACTGCCTTCAGGAAATTTTCAAAGTCTTCCTGCACGAAGATCGTCCCCGTCGGGTTGAGGGGGTTGTTAAGAAAAACAACACGCGTGGCCTCATCGATCTGCCTGCTGATGAGGCCAAGGTCTACGCGCATATCTACGAGGGGGACCTTGCGGACCTCGTAGCCGTATATCTGTGCAGCAATGGCGTAGAATGCAAATGACGGGTCGGATATGATGATCCTGTTTCTTTTCTCATGCTTCATGGCCTTGAGGGCCATCTCGATGAGCTCGTTGGAGCCGTTCCCGATAAGGACCTGCTCCGGCGCCGTGCCGAACTTTTTTGCGATGGCGGCCTTCAGTTCGGCCTCGCCGCCGGGATATCTGTTGGTGTAAAAGAGGGCATCGAGGATCCGGGAGAATACTTTCGGCGAAGGCGGGAAGGGGTTTTCGTTGGAAGAGAGCCTTACCCAACCCTCGTCAAAGCCGTACATCATCGCTTTTGGATAATAGGGTATCTTTTTGACGTCATCGTGTATCGTTAATTTCATGGTTTCCTTTTCGTGATCCTTTTTACGAATTCCATGGCGTCCTTCTGCATCGTATCGAAGTCCCGGAGCGAAAGGCCTGCCCCGAGCACAACCTTTTTCGCATCTTCCCCGGAGATAAGGTCCGATGGGCTGTGAGAATCTGTGTTCAGCAGCAACTTTGCGCCGATCTTTTTCGCCAGGCGCGCCACGTGGCCATTCGTCAGCGAGTGCCCCTTCCTTGATGTTATCTCCAAAAACGTGCCGCCCTTTTTTGCCATTGCAACATCTTCCTCGGTGATGAGGCCGGGATGCGCGAGGATGTCCGCCCCGGCTTCGATGGCCGCCCTGTTCGTCCCTTGCTCTACGGGCTCGACGATCGTTTCCCCATGGACGACAACGTAGGATGCGCCGAGGCTCCGCGCAAAGGCTGTCAATTCCCCGATGAGGCCCCTGGGGCAGTGGGTTATCTCAACGCCGGGGACAACGGTGATGCCCTTGTAATGTTTCAGCTCTTTCTTTAATCTCACGATGCCGGCAACGACCATCTCGATATTTGTGGAATCTGCGTGGTCGGAGATGCCGATCGCCTTGTAACCCTTTGTCTTTGCCCTCCTTACCAGCTCTGACGGCAGGAGCTCGCCGTCGCTGAAGAGGGTATGCGTGTGCAGGTCTATCATGGCTACATCTTGTATTTGCCGAAGTCGTCCTGGGAGAGGTTTTCCAGGATATCTTCCCATTCAGTCGTATCCGTAACGACCTTGTCGCCCTTTTGCGAAAGGTCTACCTTTGCCGATCTCTGTATAACGCTCTCTTCAACAAAGATGGATGCGCCTGTCCTGAGCGCAATTGCAAGGGCGTCGCTCGGCCGTGCATCAATGGTAAGCCTCTTGTCGTTCACATCCATGTGTATCAGGGCATAGTAGGTATTGTCCTTGAGGTCGTTCACCTCTATCTTGATCACCTTGATGCCGAGCTGGTCAAGGATATTTTTAAGGAGGTCGTGCGTCATAGGCCTCGGGGTCTGAATATTCTCCAGGGCTGTCGCGATGCTCGAGGCCTCGAGAAGGCCGATCCAGATAGGAAGGACATCCTTTTCCTCCAGGTCTTTCAAAAGTACGATCGGGGTATTGGTAAAAGGGTCAACGGTAATGCCCGCAATCTTCATCTCCTTCAACATGCCTGCACCTCCTTTAATTTTGCTCCTTCACCTTTCAGAGAATTGGCATAACCCTTTACTATTGCAACCTCGACGATCCTGTTCATCATGGCAAGGGGGCCTCGAAAATTGACGATCTTATTTGTCCTCGTTCTCCCTGTCAGTTCCTCATTTGAGTTTTTGCTCACGCCTTCCGTCAGCACCTCGGCGGTTCGGCCCTCCATTGCCTTGTTCCTGGAGAGCGTGATCTCCCTCTGGAGCTTTTGGAGGCGGTGGAGCCTCTCAAAGGCTTTTGCCGGCGGCACCTTGCCCGGCATGGTTGAGGCAGCGGTAAGCTTCCTCGGGGAAAAGGCAAAGGAAAATATGCCGTCGAATTGAATGCGCTCTATGAGGTCCATGGTCTTTCCGAAGTCTTCCTCGTCTTCGCCGGGAAAGCCGACGATGCAGTCAGCCGTGACGGCAATACCGCTGCGCCTGTCCCTCAGCGCCTCCACTTTTGCAATGTATTCGGCCGCGCTGTAGCCCCGGTTCATGAGCTTGAGGATCCTGTCAGAGCCGGACTGGAAGGGGAGGTGGATATGCTCGCAGAGCTTCTCCAATCTTCCGAAGCAGCCGATCAGTTCCGGCGAGAGGTCCCGCGGGTGCGACGTGACGAACCGGATCCTTTCTATGCCGTCGATAGCGTTGATCTTCTCCAGCAGTTCCGGAAAGGAGATGTCATCCCTTGCATTGTTGTAGGAATTGACGTTCTGTCCGAGCAGCGTAACCTCTTTTATCCCCCTGCCGCCGAGGGCGGCAACCTCCTGGAGAATATCGCGGCTGTCCCTGCTCGACTCTCTCCCCCTAACATAGGGGACGACGCAGTAAGTGCAGAAGTTGTTGCACCCTTTCATGATCGTCACGTAGGCTTTGACGCTGTCCTGGCCGTATCCCGGCCTTATGAGAAGGGATTCGTTGCACCCGTTCTCGGAGAAATCAAGGAGGGGCTCATCGCGCATCGCCTGATCGATGGCCTTTTTGATCTTATGGATGTTCGAAGGGCCGAGAGAGAAATCGATAAAGGGCAACCGCTGCAGTATGTCCTCTTTCTCCATCTGGGCTATACAGCCGGTGACCCCGATGATCGTGCCTTTTTTCTCTTTAGCGTCTCTCAGCCTTCCCATGAGGCTGTAGAACTTTTGTTCGGCCTTTTCCCGTATGCAGCAGGTGTTGACAATGACGATGTCGGCCTTCTTTGCATCCTCAACGCGCTGCATGCCCTCGCCGGCAAGGAGCGATGCCATCTTGTCCATGTCGTGCTCGTTCATCTGGCATCCGAAATTTTCAATACAGAATTTCATATCATCCATAAAGCAATCGGCTATCAGCACAACGATAACCATAAAAAAGCTGAAGGCTCTCTGCTGAAAGCTGAATGCTGTTTTTCATATGCTGTTCCCGAAATGCCCTTTATATTTTTTCATTGACCGCATACCGGTCATGTCCAGGTCCAGGGGGGTTATGGAGACGTAGCCTTTCTCGACGGCGTAAAAATCGGTTCCCCTGATGTGTTCGTAATTTTCACCGTTGCCGCCGATCCAATAATATTTTCCGCCTCTCGGATCAAGCCTCTCAACAACTGCATCATTATATATCCTTTTGCCGAGCCTTGTCACCATAAAACCTTTTACCTGCCTTGTCGGCAGGTTGGGAATGTTGATATTAAGGAAGGTGTTGTCCGGCGTCCCGACGCCGCAGATGTTCTTAATTATTTTATCAACGATCTTTGCCGCGTCGTTGAAACGGAAATCATCTCTTGCACAGAGGGACACCGCCAGAGAGGGTATCCGCATAAAGGCGCCTTCCTTTGCCGCCGCCACGGTCCCGGAGTAGTTTACGTCCTGGCCCATATTGGGGCCCTTGTTGATCCCGGATATGATGAGGTGCGGAGGTTTCTTCAGGATCACCTTGACCCCGAGGTATACGCAATCGGCAGGGGTGCCGTTCGTCGAATAGATCCCGCCCGCGACCTCTTTTATCCTCAGCGGCTTGTGGAGGGTGATCGCATGGGCGACGCAGGTCCTTTCCCTCTCGGGAGATATGATGCATATGTCGTGTTTTTTGAGGAGATGATCCCTGAGGGTCAGGATGCCCTCTGAATTCACGCCGTCATCATTTGTGAGGAGGATTAGCAAACGGACACCAGCCAAAATAAGAATCGGGGCGACGGGATTTGAACCTGCGGCCTCTTGCACCCCAAGCAAGTGCGCTAAACCATGCTGCGCTACGCCCCGATAGTATAAAACTATATAAGATTGCAGGGCAAAAGTCCACCATTATCTCAACAGGGGCCAAGGGGCAACCTATGGTTAGGGCGAGCATAGATATCGGATTTTCCCCGCAAACGCGCATATGACATCAATAACCAATCACCAATAACCAAGCTCCAATTAATCACCAATGCCCAATATTCAATAACCAAACAAAGACTTGCCCTTTTCTCGTTTGGGTATTCGGTCATTGGTGATCCAGCTTCTGTCATAAACTATGAGCGGCATTTCTCGCCGAACGCCGAACGATAGACGCCGAACGGTTTATCCCCGGTGAAGGAGCTTTTTGACGATGTCTTCGATCTCCGCCGCAAATCTTCCGTGGGGATGTTTCGCGACGACGGGCACCAGGTCGATAACGCTCTCCTCTATCTCTTTGTGGACTGCAATGTTTCCTAAAAATGCCACCTCTTTTGAGAGCCATTTTTTCGTAACATCCTGAACCTTCATTACAACGCGATGGGCGTCGGCATCTTTCGTGACCTTGTTCACGATAAGGTAGGGGCGAAAATCCGCAATGGCCTTTGTGACCACAGAGAGGTCAAGCGGCCGGTGCTGCCTGATATTTTCTATGAGGTCCCCGACCGTTCTTGCCTTAGCGCCCTCGGGAGACGTTGTCGCCTCGCGGATAAACCTCTCGAGATCAGCATCCTTTTGGTCCCTGAAATTTGACTCAGGGCCGAAGAGCCTGTTCAATTTTCTGTAGAGGGCTGCCTTGATGAAATGGTAGGCGCTTATGTATGACGCGGAATCGCGGGTCGTTACCACGATACCGTGATCGGCCTGAAGAAAAAAGTCTATGATGTTGTAAGATGTATCCCCGCCGAGATCGAGCACGACATAATCAGCGTCAATATTCCCTATGCTCTTTATCAAGCGCAGTTTTTTTGCAAATTCAATATTTGCGGCTCCCAGTTCAGAGCTGTTGCCGCCGATGAGCAGGGGGCCGTAATCGCTTTCAACCATGATCTCTTCCAGGGTGTTCACGCGCCTCCCGAGGAAGTCATTTATTGTGCGTTTTAAAAGCTTTCTCTTTCCGAGATAGAGGTGGATATTCGCCCCGCCGAGATCGAGGTCAACGACAACCGTTTTAAATCCTCTCGATGCAAGAAACACCCCGAGGTTGGCTGCAAAGACGCTCTTCCCCACCCCGCCTTTCGCGCCGCCTACGGCGATGATCGCCCTCTTCCTGGCGATCTTTTCCGCCGCGGGCTCCATCTTTTCAAGCAGAAAGGAGGTGATAAGCTCATAGGCGCTCTGTATTTTCATAAAATGGTCCGATGCTGCCCCTTTTGACGCCTGGGGATGCATGTCGGGATGATATGCCTTCGCCTTTTTCCTGTATGCCTTCTTTACCGTCTCGATATCTATATTCCTGAAGAAATCCTTATCCTTCAGCAGTTCGGCAGGGAACAGGTATGAACAGGCGGTTCTCATTTCCCTTGATCGTTCGTCCTCCCGTCCGGCTGCGGCCGCCTGTTTAGCCATCTAAATTTAAATGCAATAAATATACCAATTTATTATGATTGAAGAATGACTGTAAAATGATGTTAAATACATAGAGACAGATGAAGTACAATAATACCTGGGGGAATACGAATTCAGCGATGTGACCCATAACAAATAAGACTTCATAAAAAAGGAGGTTTATATGGCAGGCGTAAAGATCAAAGATATTCTGGAGATGGTTGATAACAGCCTGGAGGTTAAAGAGGGGGCGGTCCGGGTAAGCAACCCAACAAAATTTCGCGAAAAGGTGCAAAAGCTCGCCGAGGTGTCGGCGCTTGAGTCAGGGGAACGGCAGAAGCTTGCACGATATCTCACGCGTGCGGCGGCCCTGGACCTGGGGATTATTCCCGCATCGATCCACGACCTGTACATGGCCCGCGGCCGGGGCGAGGTGCCGCCGGTCTTCACGGTTCCGGCGATAAACCTGCGGGCCCTTTCTTTTGACGCTGCCCGCGTGATCTTCCGCTTGGCAAAAGGCATTGATGCCTCGGCATTCATCTTTGAGATTGCCCGCTCCGAGATCGGATACACGAACCAGCACCCCACGGAGTATGCCACGTCTATCCTCGCCGCCGCCATAGCGGAGGATTACAAGGGGCCTGTTTTTATCCAGGGGGACCATTTTCAGATCTCTGCAAAGCGGTACGGGGCCAACCCCGACGCCGAGGTGCAGGCGGTGAAAGACCTGATAAAAGAATCGATCGCCGC
>JAKQBZ010000311.1 GCA_029559435.1 Deltaproteobacteria bacterium
AAGGCACGTTGCCTGGGGAAAGGAAGCACAACTATGCGTCCACCGGAAAGGGGCTACGCGGTCTTTTGCCCCGGGGAATACGGCGGTGCCCGCGGAGTACCGGAAGGTTGGCCAGCCGGTGCTGATCCCCGGAGATATGGGGAGGGCATCCTATATTCTGTGCGGCACGGAACGCGCAATGGATGAGACCTTCGGCAGCACCTGCCACGGGGCAGGCCGCGTGATGAGCAGGGGGGAGGCGCTCAGGCGGACGAAAGGCCGTTCCGTGCAGAAGGAGCTGGAAGAGAGCAACGTCTATGTGAGGGCGGCAGGCAAAGGGACCCTCGGAGAGGAGATGCCGGAGGCATACAAGGATGTATCGAAGGTGGTGCAGGTCGTCCACGCCGCCGGCATTTCAAGGCTTGTAGCCAAGATCGTGCCCCTTGGGGCGATAAAGGGATAATATACACCCGTAAGTCGTAAGGGGTTTAATCGCCTAACGCCTCACGCCTAACGCCTCACGTTTTCATTTCCTTCTCGCCAGCGTTATGCTGAAGAATATTACCACGGCGCCGACAAGCTGCGAGAGGTAGAGCTTTTCATCGAGCAGCAGAAAAGCGGAAAATGCGGCGAAGACGGGAACGGAATACTGGTAGATCATGGTGCGCGAAGCCCCTATCCTGGATACACCCCTGTACCAGAGGAAGAAGGCGATCACTATTGAGAAGATCACCGCGTAGAGCAGGCATGCCCAGCCGGCAAGGGAAAGGGCGCTGTATTCTTTGAGGTCGAGGTAGAACGGTATGAAGGGGCACAGGAGCGCGGCCCCGGAGAGCATGCTGTACGTCGTTACCTTCAGCGGCGAGTGCTTATCGAGAAGAGGTTTGGGGAGGATCGTGTAGAGCGCCCAGAATACGCTCGACAGGATCGCCAGCGTATTTCCCCTCGTATCGCCGCTTTCAAGGAGGAAGCCCCCTTTCGTTATGAGGATGTAGACGCCGAAGAAGCCTGTTACGATCGCCAAGAGCCTTTTTGGCTGAAACTTCTCGAATCCGAAAAGGCTTGCGAGGATGCCGCCGTAGAGCGGGGACGTATTGATTATGATGCTGACATTCGTTACCGATGTATATTTCAGGGCGTAGGTGAAAAAGAACTGGTAGATAGTAATGCCGATGGCCCCCAGCAGGCAGAGATGAAAAAAATCTTTTAAAGGTATCTTTACATCTTCTATAAAAAGGAGTAGAAAGAATAAAAATATGCTCCCCGCAATAAATCGGAACAATATAAGGTTCACAGGAGAGATCTCTGTGAGGAGAAATTTTATGGCAACAAAATTAATCCCCCATATCGCTGCCACGCAGAGGAGCAGGACATCAGACAGGCCTTCTTTTTCCACGGTGATATTTTTAATGTACATGGCAAGCGTTGTCAATCCTTTTGCGGCAAGTATGCACGCGATAACGTGTTCAGAGAAAGACGGATGGCCGATTGCCGTTGGCCGATAGCAGGTTTTTAGACAAGGAGGATCGATGGACCCGAAGGAAAAATTAATCTTTGCCCTTGACGTGGAGCATTTCCAGGAGGCTCAGAAGCTTGTCATGGAATTCAAAGACCACGTGGGGATGTTCAAGGTCGGCAAGCAGCTTTTTACCCATTGTGGCCCAAAGATCGTCGATTTCATAAAATTGAAAAAATCGAAGGTCTTTTTAGACTTGAAATACCACGATATACCGAATACCGTCGCTAAAGCATCCATAGAGGCAGTAAAGCTTGGCGTCGACATATTGAATGTCCACACGGCGGGCGGTTTTACCATGATGAAGGAGGCGAAGGCGGCCCTCTACGAGACTGCAAAAAATCTCCATGTGCGGAGGCCGAAAATAATCGGGGTCACCGTCCTCACGAGCATCGACGACGAGGAACTGAAGCGGATGGGGATCGGGATATCCGTCTATGAGTTGACGAAAAGGCTTGCACTTCTCGCAAAGGAGGCAGGCCTTGACGGCGTCGTTGCAGGCGGGAGCGAGATCGAGATGATACGAGGCCTCTGCGGAAAAGACTTCATTATACTGACCCCGGGCGTAAGGATCGAGGAAAAGAAGGACGACCAGAAGAGGACCATCACGCCCGTAGAGGCTATCCAGAAAGGGGCTACATACATAGTCCTCGGAAGAGCGGTACGGGACAGCAAGGCGCCGCAGCAACTGCTGGCAAAGATCAGCGAGGACATCAAGCGTGGCCTTTCTCACAAATAGGAACAGCATACTTGAAGCCCTCAGGGAACACCCGGAAAAGGCACGGAAGCTCTGGATAGAGGCAGGCTACGAGAGGGCATCCGGGGAATATATCAAAGAAGCAAAACTACAGGGCATCCCGTTCAAGATACTTCCGAAGGAGGCCTTTGCGAGGCGATTTCAAGAAGGAAGATCCCATATGTGCCTCGAGAGGGAAGAGGCCTCCTGCGCCGACCCGGACGAGCTTATAAGGAATATCGATACTGCAAAGAACCCGCTTTACTGCGCCCTTGACGGCGTCTACGACCCGCAGAACATGGGGAATATCGTCAGGAGCGCCGCATGCTTCGGCGTCGAGGCGGTGGTCATTCCCAGGGACCGCTCCTGCGGCATTACCGAAACCGTTACGAACATATCACGGGGCGCCCTGGAACACGTGAAGATCGTTCGTGTCGTCAATCTTGCCAGGTTCATCGATGAGATAAAGAAAAGGGGCGTTTTCTGCTATGCCCTTGACGAGAGAGGGGCGAGGCCTTTGTGGGAAGTAGACCTGAAAGGTCCTGTCTGCCTCGTCTTCGGTGGCGAGGACGGGCTGCGGAGGCTCACCATAGAAAGGTGCGACGCGGTCGTGAAGATCCCCACGCTGTCGGGCTTCCCTTCCCTCAATGTGGCCACGAGCTTCGCTGTCTCGGCGTATGAGGTAAGGAGGCAACGAAAAGGATAGCGTCTTTTCTTATTTCGTTGCAATCAAATCCATATTATGTTAAATTTCTTTCGAAGTGGGCTTGACCCGCTTTTTTATTTAAAAGGGATGATGATATCAGAAAAGACAGTTATCGAAAAGATCGAAGAGTGCCTGATGCCGATCGTCAGGGAGGGCAGCCTTGAGCTGGTGGAGGTCGAGTTCCGGCCTTCAGGGAAGCGCTGGCTTCTCCGCATATACATCGACAAAGAAGGCGGCGTGACGATCGACGATTGCGCGTGGGTGAGCAGAGAGCTCGGGATAGCCCTCGATGTTGAGGATATTATAGATCATCCGTACAGGCTGGAGGTTTCATCGCCTGGGTTAACCCGAAAGCTTACCAGGAGAGAGGACTTTGTCCGGTACAGGGGAAAAAGGTGCAGGATCATTACAACAGAACCGATAGCGGGCAGAAATGAGTTTACCGGCGAGATCCGGAATATTACCGATGATGGCGTGGAAATCAGCGAAAAAATAGATATATTTACCATCCCGATATGTGCTATAAAAAGGGCACATTTGGAAATCGGGATGTAAGGAGCAGCGATGTACTTCGACCTAAATTACGTTATTGAGCAGGTTGGCAAAGAAAAAGGGATCCCAAAAGAAACGATCATTGACGCTTTGGAAGAAGCGATACTGTCGGCCTCTAAGAAAAAATACGGAAGCCACCTTGACCTCGAGGCCCGGTATAATGAGGAGCTTGGGGAGATCGAGGTCTTTCAGTTCAAGACCGTCGTGGAAGAGGTCAACGAGCCCGATATGGAAATAGCGCTGGAAAACGCAAAGGAACACGACCCCGAATGTCTCTATGGCGATAGCATCGGCATCAAGATGGACACGTCGACCCTCGGGAGGATCGCTGCGCAGACGGCAAAGCAGATCATCGTCCAGAAAGTAAGGAATGCAGAGAGCGATGTAATATACAACGAATATAAAGGCAAAAAAGGCGAGATAGTAACGGGGGTGATCCAGAGGATAGAAAAGAACCATTACGTGGTAAACCTCGGCAAAACAGAGGCGATACTTCCGGCCAAAGAGGTGATCCCGGGCGAGAACTTCAGGCAGAGGGACCGGGTAAAAGGGTTTGTCCTCGACGTGGAGAAGAGCCAGAAAGGGTGCACCATACTTATGTCGAGGACCCACCCGCAATTCCTGATGAAGCTTTTTGAGCTTGAGGTTCCCGAGATACAGGAAGGGATCATTAAAATACTGAGCGCGGCCCGTGAACCGGGAGAGCGTGCAAAGATATCGGTGTACAGCGATGATTCCGACATCGATCCTATCGGAGCCTGCGTCGGCGTAAAAGGCTCGAGGGTCCAGGCTTTTGTTCAGGAGCTGAGAGGCGAAAAGATCGACATCATCCCGTGGAGCAGAGATATAGCAAAATTTGTCTGCAACACCCTTGCGCCTGCGAAGGTTTCCAAGGTCTATATCAACGAGGAAGACCATTCGATGGAGGTCATTGTCAATGATGACCAGCTTTCTCTTGCAATAGGGAAAAGGGGCCAGAATGTGAGGCTCGCGTCAAAGCTGACGGGCTGGAAGATAGATATCAGCAGCGAATCAGAGGTTGAAAAGACGTCAAAGAAGGTCATCGACGAGCTCGTGGAGAGCCTGAAGATCAGCGAAATACTTGCGAGGGTGCTCAACGACGAATATTTGAGGGACCCGAAAGATATCGCCAAGCTGACCCCGGAGGAGATGAACAAGATAACGAGCATCTCTGTTGAGGATTGCAGGCGTATCATTGAAGAGGCAAAATCCATAATGAGCAGGCTTAACAGCGAGAGCGTGAAAGAGGAGGCCCCGGCTGCAGAGGCTATCGCAGCAGAGGGGACGGAGGAGATGCAGGAGGGCAGGGACCAATAAGCGGCCCCGCCCGGTTTTTGTGTATTAATTAAGGAAGGTTTCATAGATGGCAAAGATCAAGATCACGGCGCTAACCGACAAGATGGATGACGAGGACATCCTCGCCAAACTAAAAAAGATCGGCGTCAAAGTCAAGGACAAGGTTAAAGAGGACGTACCTCGGGAAGAAGCCAAAGATCACGAGACCCCTGCAAGCGAACAGATGGTCGAGAAAAGGGTTGCTTCCACGATCATAAGGCGAAGGGTGCAGCCGCCCAAAGTGAAGGAAGAGCCCGCAGAAGAAAAGCCGGAGCCTAAAAAACCCGGCAAAGAAGAAGCAAAGGCGGAGCCGAAAGCCGAACCAAAGGCCGCGCCGAAGAAAAAACAGGAAGAACCTGCAAAGGCAGAGAAGAAAAAGGAAGCGCAAAAAGCTGCCGAAAAGCGTGCGAAGCAGGAGCCCCTGGTCCTGTTGACGGAAGAGCACCCGGCAGGGCCTGAACAAATTCCCGAGACACAGGTCGAAGCTGAACCTCAGGCGCCCCAGAGCGAAGGGCTGAAGGGCGACCTGGAAGTGATCGGCCAGGAGAAAGGAAAGGAGATTACAAAGGTACTCGAAGAGGCCTACAAGCAGGACCTTGAAAAGGACTTTACCCTTGCAGAAGGCGGAACAGAAGAAGAACGCCAGAGGAGGAAGACCGAAAAGCTCCTGAAAAAGATAGAAGAGCAGGAGATCGAAGAGACAAAGGTAAAGAAGAAAGGCGTATTAAAGAGAAAGGTCGTTATAAAGGAAGAAGACCTCTATACGTTCAGGCGGCAGAAACCGCGCGGCGCACAATTTAAGCGAGGCAAAAAGGAAAAGGTTTCAGAAAGAAGGGCAGAAGAAGAAAAGAAGGCTGAAGTAAAGATCGCACGAAAGGTCGTGAAAGTTTCCGATGAGATCCAGGTGGGCGAGCTGGCGAAGAGGATGGGGGTAAAGGCGCAGGAGATCATAGCGAAGCTGTTCCCCCTTGGCGTTATCGCCACGGTAAACCAGGCCATTGATTACGACACTGCGTATCTCGCTGCCACAGAGATGGGATATGACGTTGAGAAGATCGTTTCCATAGAGGAAGCATTTCTCGCGAGGGAAGAAGAAGATAAAGAAGGCGCTGAGAACCTCCAGCCGAGATCGCCCGTGGTGACCATCATGGGGCACGTAGACCACGGCAAGACGCTTCTCCTCGATACGATACGGCACACAAACGTTGCCGAGCGCGAGGCAGGGGGGATCACCCAGCACATCGGCGCCTATAAAGTCGATGTAGGAGGCAAGGAGATCGTCTTTGTGGACACGCCCGGCCATGAGGCCTTTACAGCCATGAGGGCGCGCGGCGCGCTGGTCACCGATATTATCATTCTCGTCGTGGCGGCAGACGACGGGGTGATGCCGCAGACGATCGAGGCGATCAACCACGCAAAATCTGCGCAGGTCCCCATCATTGTGGCCGTCAACAAGATCGATAAGCAGAATGCAAACGTTGACAAGGTGATGAAAGAGCTTTCCGAATTGAGCCTGGTTCCCGAGGAATGGGGCGGCACGACATTGTTTGCAAAGATCTCCGCCAAGAAAAAGACGGGGATCCAGGAGCTCCTGGAGCTAATTATCCTCCAGGCCGAAATGCTTGAACTGAAGGCAAACCCCGACAAGCTCGCCAGGGCCACGATCATAGAATCAGAACTTGATAAGGGCCACGGGCCTGTAGGAACGGTCATTATACAGGAAGGCACGCTCAAGATACAGGACCCGTTCATTTCAGGGATGACCTTCGGACGCGTGAGGGCAATGCTGGACGACAAAGGAAAAAGGATTCAGAGCGCCCCGCCGTCGGCCCCGGTCCTTGTTGTCGGGTTTCAGGACGTCCCGCACGGAGGGGACAGATTTATTGTTACCACAGAGGAGCGCTACGCGAGAGAGCTTTCAAAGTTCAGGCAGGAAAAACTCCGGGAAAAAGAGGCTGCGAAGAGTTCCAGGACAACCCTTGAAGAGCTTTACTCGAAGATCGGCGAGGCTGAAAAGGTGGTGCTGAATGTTATCGTCAAGGGAGATGTCCGCGGGACCATCGATGCCATCGTCGAATCCCTGAAGAAGCTCTCCAACGATATCGTTGAAGTTCAGATAACGCACAGCGGCGTCGGCGCGATCACAGAGACAGATATAAACCTTGCCATGGCATCGGGCTCCATTGTCATAGGGTTCAACGTAAAACCTGTGGCAAAGGCGCAGGCCCTCGCAGAACAGGAAAATATAGAGATCAGAACATACACTATTATCTACAACATGATCGATGACATTAAAAAGGCCATGGAAGGCATGCTGGCGCCCAAGATCGTTCAGGTCGGCATCGGCAAGGCAGAGATACGGAAGGTCTTTTCAGTCTCCAGGATAGGCTCGATCGGCGGTTGCTATGTTACAGAAGGAAAGGTAACAAGGAATGCCATTGTTAAACTGATGAGGGCCAGCGAGACAATATTTACCGGCAAGCTCGCTTCGTTGAAGCGCTTTAAGGACGACGCGAAAGAAGTGTTATCGGGTTATGAATGCGGAATGTCGCTGGACGGCTTCAATGATATTAAGGAAGGGGATGTCCTGGAGTTCTATGTTGAAGAGCAGGAAAGGCAGACCCTTGATGGTTGAACATGGTCGTCGGAGTTTCTTGCATAGAGATCTTTTTTCCTGAGTGCCAATCCCTGAAAGACAAGCGGCAGATGATAAAAAAGATTGTGGAAAAGACAAGGGGCAAGTTCAACATATCGATAATTGAAGTGAGGCAGACAAACCTCTGGCAGAGGGCAAGCATCGGCTTTGCGCTGATGGGAATAAACAGGGACCACGTGAGCTCTGCCATTGAGAACGTATACAGGTATGTGGAATCTCTCTATCTGGGGGAGATTATTGATACCTGGACAGAAATTATTGTGATGGGCAATGAGGTATAGGCGGCTAAGGATCCAGGACCTGCTCAGGGAGGAGATATCGCTGATCATCCAGCGGGATCTGCGGGACCCTGGCGTGGGGTTTGTTACGATCCTTGATGTGAAAGTGAGCGAGGACCTGAAGATCGCGAAGGTGATGTGTTCAATTTACGGCAGCGATGAAGAGAAAAAAAAGACGCTCCTGGCGCTGAAACGGTCCAGGGGATATGTCAAATTTCTTCTGGGACAGCGGGTGAAGTTAAAATATATCCCCGATGTCAACTTTGTCCTCGATGATGTATATGAAAAGGCGCTGAGGATTGAAGAGATTTTGAAAAGGGAAGCAGATGTTCGCAAAGGTTAAAAAGATCATCGACAACGGGAAGGATTTTTTTATAACAACCCACATTGACCCGGACGGCGATGCGATAGGATCGGTCTTTTCGCTGTACTGGGCGCTCAAGTCGCTGGGAAAGAACGCGACGGTCTACCTTAAAGGCCAGGTGCCTTACCGGTATGAATTTCTTCCCGGCCCTGACCGGATAAACAATGTGATCCCCGACAGAAGCTATGACGCCGTATTCGTCCTTGATTGCGGCGACCTTCCAAGGATCGGCGACGGATACGAGGATTTAAAGAAGACAAAAATGATCGTAAGCATCGATCACCATAACACCAATGACGGCTTCGGCAGGATCAATGTTCTCGATGCAGACGCGTCTTCAACGGGCGAGATCCTTTATGGGCTCTACAGGTACCTCGGTGTTTCTCTTTCGTACGAAATGGCGGTCAACATTTACACCGCCATAGTTACCGATACAGGCTCTTTCAGATATGAGAACACCGGATCGAAAGCCTTTCTCATATGCGAGAAGATGGTGCGGCTGGGGGTGAAGCCGGCAGAGGTATCGCGGATGGTGCACGGGAACCACCCCAAGGAAAGATTTCTTCTGCTTGGCCAGGTCCTCTGCACGCTGCGGACCTTTGATGAAGGCAGGGTGGCGATCGCATACATTACCGGAGAGATGTTCGAGAAGACGCATTCAACGAGTGAATACTCTGACGGTTTTGCAGAGCTCATAAGGGAGGTCAGGGGGGTTGAGGTGGCGATACTGCTGAGGCAGGTCAACGACAGGCGGTACAAGATAAGCATGAGGTCCAGGGGAACCGTCGATGTTGCAGACGTGTGCTGCG